>NZ_ABOX02000040.1 GCF_000172555.1 Pedosphaera parvula Ellin514 | reverse complement strand
AATTGCCGTGTTCAGTTCACAGCTCAGGACATCGAATTCATTCTGGAGGTTTTAGGAACAAAAATTCGCACCGCCGATTGTCTGGTCAAACTCCTGGCAGACGAGGAATCTCGTGACCTGATTTTGGACGATGAGACATTATTCCATTCGTTGTTGGAACGACGTGGTTGTTTGCGCATATCCTCCCGCCTTTATTTCTATGTCCTGGTGCGCCATGTTTTTAAACGCTCAGATATCAACGATCGTCAGGTGGCCGATTACGTTGCCGAACTGCTGTCCGCTTTTTCTGAGGCTCGCAGTTCCCAGTGCATTCTGCCTGGCCAGTTGAATCCCTTGGATTATTTCTTCGAAATGATTTCCGCCTTGCAGACGGCGGATGACAGAACAAGTTTCCTCATCCGCATGCACATTGGGAATTATTCATTGTTCCTTTCGGGTGTTTTCCCAGACCGGATTCGTTTCCGCGCTGAAGTGCGTGGTTTTCCCGACTTGAAGTATTACGACCAACTCGGCCGGACGCATTACCGCATTGCGGGTGAACATCGACTTGCTCAGCGTTATCATATGGAAAGTGTGCTGATGACTTTGTCGGAGCGATTCCAAACCACACGTCGCGCTCTGAATGATATGTCTGACCGATTGCTCTCCATTGGCGACCCGGATTATCCGTTGCAGAATCTTTTTGGTCCCGACAAAAGCAATCCTCAATCCTGAGTCTCGCTAATGCCTAGTTGACCAACCCAATGGTTCTCAATGCGTCCCAGGTTTTCTCGGGAGATTCCTGGAGCACTACCTGCCAGCCCCGCGCAGCACCCGCCGTGACGTTTTCCGCACGGTCATCCAAATAAAGAATCTCCGAATTACGACGCTTCGTTTCCCGCTCCACGACTTCATATAACCCTGCCTGCGGTTTCATGACGCCATGCTGGTAAGAGAGAATGTAGCCGTCGAAATTGGCGAAAAACGGGTAACTCTTCCGAATGTGAGCCACAGCAATCTCGTTTGTATTCGAGAATATAAACGTGGGAATGCCTTTCGTTCTTAGTGAACGGTGCAACTCAATCATCCGTGGAATGGGCTCGAAGATATCCGCAAAAATCCTGCTAAACTCCTCCAGATCACCGCAGAATCCCGTCTCCTTCGAAACTGATTGAAAGAACTCCTGCTTGGTCATGAGGCCCGTCTCATATCGAAAGAGCAGGGGAGAGTGATCGATGAACTTCTGGACTTCTGCGGCGCTGATTGTGCCGCGGGCAGCGAGTTTCCGGGCCACAATTCCATAATCAAAGTCAACCAACACCTTTCCCAAATCGAAGACAACAACTTCTGGCAGATTCATGAATCGTAAAGTTTGGAGAAAACTTATTCCATCTCGCGACGCCCGGCGAGAGCATGCGTAAGAGTCAACTCATCGGCGAATTCCAATCCACTTCCAGCTGGCAATCCGTGCGCAATCCGGCTGATTCTCAATCCTGGACGCGCCAGTTTCTTGGCCAGATAATTACTGGTGGCATCGCCTTCAACGTCCGTTCCCAAGGCGACAACAATCTCCTTAATCGGCTCTTGTGATAGCCGGGATTCCAATTCGCTTATTCTGAGATCTTCCGGCCCCACACCGTTCAAGGGAGAAATCTTGCCGCCTAAAACATGATATCGGCCATGGAACGTGCCAGATTTTTCGATTGAAATAATGTCTGTTGGCCTTTCCACCAAACAGATCAAACCGCCATCTCGGCGCTCATCACTACAAATGGAGCAGGGTGTCTGCTCCGTCAGCGACCCGCAGATGGGGCAGGTTTGGATCCGTTCACGCGCCTCGACTAGAATCTGGGCCAACTGCTTCACCTCGCTCACATCACTCTGAACCAGATGCAAAGCCAGCCGCTCGGCTGAGCGCGGACCGATCCCCGGCAATCTGCTCAGGATACCGGTCAACGTCGTGATAGGTTCAGGTAATGAAGCCATGCAAAAATAAAATAACCGGAGCCAGTCACTCGCACTCCAGAAACAGTTGATTCTCTTAGGTCAAACCGGGCAGATTGAAACCGGAGGTGACCTTGCCCATTTCCTTGTTGGAAATATCCTTGGCCTGGGCCAGCGCCTGGTTGGTCGCAGTCAGAATCATGTCCTCGACCAATTGCGCATCCGCGGGATTCAAAGCCTGTGGATCCACTTTGATCGAAGCCAGGGTCCCATCACATCTCGCAACCACTTTTACGGCTCCGCCTCCGCTCGTCGCCTCGACTGTGCGGGCGGCCAATTGGGCTTGAATTTCTTCCATCTGCTGCTGCATACGCGCAGCCTGTTTCATTAGTTTGCCAATGCTCGACATATTAAATCTTTTTGTTCAATGCGTTTGTTATGATTATTTCAGTTACGCCATTTTCATCAGGATGCAAGCGCCTTTTGGTCGGAATCGGCTCCTCCTTCCTCATGGCCTAGGCCCGGACCTCAACGATCGTCCCTTTAAATACTTCCAAAGCTTTCTTGATCAACGGGTCATTCTTGAAATCTTCCTTGTTAAACACCATCGGAGCAGGTCTTTCCCTGGCTGCCTGGGGAGCCGCCGGTGCTCCCACAGGAGTCTTGTTCGCCGGTTTTGCTGATACGGATGCAGCCTGTGCAGGGGCATTTGCCGGTTGAGGAACTGCCTCAGCGGGATGCAAAGCCCAGCCAGTCGGACGCTCGGCTTTTACAAACTTGATCTGCATCCCATGATAACCCAGCTCACCCAACTTTGTCTGCAACAACGCATGATTCTTCGCGTTATCCACAAACCCGATGTGGTCCGCAAATTCAGGATCAAAACCGATTGTGAACAACGTCTTCGACATCGAAACCGGATGCGCCTCCAGGAAATAACTCTTCGCAAATGGGCTCGCCTTTCCCACTGCCTCCACCAGGTTGCCCCAAAGTTGATCGAGATTCCCATCGCCCGCTGGCATCCTCGTCGATGCCGTTCCAAGTGCCGTTTCTGCCAACCTTGCTGGCGCAGATGGCGCAACCGGTTGCACCGGCTCCGTAACAACCTGTGGGCGCGCCGTTGCGGATGCCTGAGCCACTACCGGAGCCGCCGTCAAAACCCTTACCGGCGTCGCAGCCTGAACCGGCGCATTCGCTCCGCCGCCGCCATTCCTCAATTGTTGCAACTGCTGCAACACATTATCAATGCTCACCGCATTCCGCGCTTCAATCGCCTTCAGCAATGCCACCTCAACCAAAATCTTCTTCGACGACGCATCGCGCAACCGCATCTCGCAGTCACTCAACACTTCCATGATTCGCGTCAATGCATCCGTGCTCGATCCCGCACCTTGCTCCGAAAGCGACGCAGCTTCCGCTTCACTCACCTCCAACAGCCCGAGATCGCCCTTTGAAACCTGGAAGATCAACAAATTCCGGAAATGATTCAGCAAGTCCGAAACCAGCCGCCCCAAATCCTTTCCGTTCTTCGACAAATCATTCAGCTCGCGCAAGGCCACATCCGCCTGACCCGCTAGAATCGACTTCGACAACCCCAAAATCTGTCCGCGCGCCGTCAACCCGAACATCGACAGCACATCCGCTTCTTCAATCTTATCTCCGCAAAAGCTGATCAACTGATCCAGCGTCGACTCCGCGTCGCGCATACCGCCTTCAGCCCCGCGCGCAATCGCATCCAACGCCCCCGAGTCAATCTTCACCTTCTCCAGTTTCGAAATATGCGCCAAATGCTTCGTGATCAACGCCGATGGAATCCGCCGCAAATCGAACCGCTGACACCGCGACAAAATCGTCGGCAAAACCTTCTCCGGCTCCGTCGTCGCAAACATGAACTTCACATGCGCCGGCGGTTCTTCCAACGTCTTTAACAGCGCGTTGAAAGCCTCCTTCGTCAACATGTGCACTTCGTCAATAATGTAAATCTTGAACTTCGACGTCGCCGGTGCGTATTTGACCGTATCTCTCAGTTCCCGAATTTCCTCAATGCCACGATTACTCGCGCCGTCGATTTCCAACACATCCAGCGACCGCCCCTCCGTAATCTCCTGGCAACGCGGATCATCATCCGGAAAATCCACCTTCGGACCGCCCGTGCAATTCAGGCACTTCGCAAAAATGCGCGCGATCGTTGTCTTTCCCGTCCCTCGCGGCCCCACGAACAAATAAGCATGCGCAATCCGGTTCGACGCGATCGCATTGCTCAGCGTCTGCGAGACATGCTCCTGCCCAACCACATCCGAGAACCGTTGCGGCCGATATTTGCGAGCTATGACTTGATAGGACATACGTTCAGAACCATTGTAACCTATTGTGCAAAATGCGGAACCCGGTGGATTTCCGCTCCAGTCCGCATTCCGCACTCCACGTTCCAAAATAAATTAAATGCCAGGGTGACCACGGCGGATGCAGAGCAAACTACCGTTGCTGCATTCCTGCCCTGGCGGGATTTGTAAGTCCACATTCCATGGGCCCTGGCAGCAAACAACTTGCCCCAACCCGCGCACTTCATCAAGGAGAATTCCTGTCGCATCATCCATTTCTTTAACCCTTTGTAGTTCATTGCCAAACCTTTCCAAAAGCCAAAGTTCCATTGTGCTCTTTGATTGCAGTCCAATAAACCTTTCGAAACGCCATCAACTGCCAGTAACTGCCGTTGACTGCCACTTCCCACTTCCTTTCCTTCAAAAAATCCTTTTGCCCAACGCCCCCTGCCTGAATGCCAATCCGATAATTTGATAATCTGAAAATCTGATAATTGTTTAACCTTCCGATACCTTCCGATACCTTCCGATACCTTCCGATACCTTCCGATACCTTCCGATACCTTCCGATACCTTCCGATACCTTCCGATACCTTCCGATACCTTCCGATACCTTCCGATACCTTCCGATACCTTCCGATACCTTCCGATACCTTCCGATTTTCAACTCGCAATTCCCCGTGACCCTCCGAACTCTGGCCCACATATGAATTAAAAACTCACCTCCGACGCCTGACGCCTGGCAAGAAGTCCTTTCCAAAATGGCATTATCGGTCGAAAACTGCCGTTGACTGGCACACTCGGTTCCATTCCCGGCGGAAAGCAGAATCTTCCTCTTTCGCGTAGTTGGCTTATCGCCCGTCCGAAAGGACTTTCGCGATTCCAAAGTCTTTTCATTCATTCCGTCCTCCAAATTCATAATTTTTAACACGAGTTAGCCCGAGATAACCCGAGATAGCGCGACTTAAGGCGACTTAACCCGACCTCCCAGCCACTCATCCACAAGAACTCCAGCAATAGACCGCCGGTTCCAATCTGATAATTTGATAATATGAAAATTTGATAATTCACAACCCACTCCTTTATCCTCATCATGGCTCTTTCCATATGATGACTCAAATGTATGGTAATAGCCAAAACCCCGTCAACAGAAAAAGACCATACGCATGAAGGTATAAGGTGGCCTTTTTTTGCCGGAATTGCACCATGCCTTCCCTAAGCATCGCTTATCCTCGGCCATATGCCATCCGCGGCCCCACAATCCCGTCGCGTCCATCCGGGCAGAAAGTCCCGCGTTCACGCGGTGCCTTTAACCGTTGAATATCTGGAATAACCTCCANCCACAAGGAACAACGCAAAATCTCACCCCTCCGCAGGCCCAACGGGCCGTTCCAAACCAGCCCAGGCAGCAGGCCTGGGAAAACGTCCAAGGAGGAAACGAGGCCCAACGGGCCGCCCCAAATTATTGACTGAGCTTCCCGTTCACACATCCAGCCGAACACGCTCCTTTTATACCTCCACCCACAATCCAAACCAACCCACATCCTCTCTTAAGCTCCATAGGAGCGGCACGTTTATAGCATCGAAATCTTTTAATGATTCCCCTTCGGTCAATAAATCCAGGCACACTCCACCAATGCAGCCGAAGGGCAGGGGCACCTTAAATCCTTCAAATCCCCGGCAACCTCCACATACCCGACCTGCTTGGTCAAATACGGTCCCCAACGAGCGCAGATTTGCAATCGGATCTTGCTTTTACACTTTCGTCGCCCTGAACCCGCGCACGCGACCAACGACTGTAACCCATGGCCAGCCATCAACCCTCCCGTAGCGGCCGCACGTAAGCAGGCTCTAACCTTTCCGTAGCATGAGTAAATACCCAGCATTAGCCCGTTCACCAGCAATGCAGGTGATCCTAGTTTTTCTTCCAAGGGGCCTGATACGTATAGAGCAACTGCGAAGCCTGTTTCCTGTAATCATCGGCTTCTTCCTGCTTTGAAATCTTACTGCAAACTTGTGCCATGAGATAATAGTCCTCGCCATTATCCCGCAACCAGTCTTTCCCGAACCTATAACACTCTTGGAAGCACTTGTTTGCATGCTCGCTATCGCCTGAGCGCTCAAGGCAAATGCCCCGATAATACAGGGCTGATGGGAGTTTGGGATTGATGGCCAATGCCTTTTCTAAAAAGTCCTTTGCTTTGTCTGGTTCGCCGCCTTTCAAATACGCCTCGCCTAAAACATTATAAATCATGCCTGCATTCGGGAAGTGGGAGTTTGCATTTTCCAAAGAGGAGATCGCTTTGGCATGTTGCCCATTATAGAGATAACAAAGTCCGAGCATAAAATTTATAGTTCCCTTGTCCTTCTCTGGCAGATTTGCTGGAGCTTTTGCCCATAAAGGCTCGAGAATCGCGACTGCTTCATCGTATTTTTGAATCGTCATCTCGAGGGTTGCCAGCGAGAACTGTAATTGTGGAATGTCAGGATGTTCTGCCACCATTTCCTTATCCACAGAGTATGCCTTCGAAAGCTCTTTGTTCATTTTAAGAGCAAGCGCATACATCATTCCTGTCCTGGGATCGTGCTTGGAGGTAACATAAGCTTTCTCCATACTCCCGACACAAGCAGGCATGTTTTCCTGGGCCATATAACAGGCGCCAAGCGCGGAATGAATTGAGGGATCATCGGGATAGTCCTTTTCAGCTTTCTGCAGAATCAATTCATTGGTCGCCAGTGCTGCCGGAGTAAATTGATTTTTCTGACCGGCATTGAAAGCCGTGATTAATTGGCGAGCCAAATCCTGAGGAGATGGTTCAGTTGCAAGACCATGATGGCTGACAACCCCTAAAAATAAGAGAACAATGACAAGTTGCTTCATAAAGACGGCTCGCGATAATCCTTGGAATTTATCCGCTTGTCCATTTTTTAAGGGTATCGTTAACCTTTTTTTGTAGTTCAACTCCGAGGCTATGTTCCAATTGACCGCGCCAAATTACTTGGTCCTGAAAGTCATGGTCACACGCCTAGCCAGTGTAAATAAGTGGGATCGACCCATTGACTTAGAACAATCACCAAAATGAATGTCATTTATTGAGGCCGTCCCGGAGGCTCCAGGCGCGCTTTCTTCTCCTTCTCCACACCCAAGTGGGGAGAAGGTTGTGATGAGGGGTTCAATCGCTCACTCCGTTTCCGAATTCATTTTGAAGTGCGTCATAAATGGTTTGCCGAACGAACACTTTATGGCGAGCGGAGGCGATAGAAACGACCGGGATAATTTGTCCACTGTGGATCGCCGAAATAGGATGAACCGCCAGTGAGTGTGTTGGTTGCCACCGGAATCCAAACGGGATTGGCCAGATTCGTGCAGGCTTCTACAACTATGATCAATCCACTGCTACCAGTGATATCGAAACCAAACCGATTCGTCCGCACACCAAAACTGGTTCCGCTGGTCTGCGCGTGTGGGTTCCACGGCGCCGTCGGAGCATTGCCATACGTCGCGCCCCAGTTCGTTGTCCCGGGGAGGTAATAGACGGTCACATGGCTATCCCCGTAAAATAAATAAGGATACCCGGGATTAATACTGGGGGCGTTACCTTCGAAATAAACACTTGTCAGGCTGGGGCTGTATTCGAACGCAGAGGCCGTGATTTGGGTGACACTGCCGGGGATCGTGATGCTGACCAGGCTGGTGCAGGCATAGAACGAACTGTCTCCGATGCTGGTGACGCTGTTGGGAATCGAGACGCTAGCCAGGCTGGTGCAGGCGAAGAATACACTATCTTTAATAATGGTGACGCTGTTGGGAATCGCGACGTTAGTCAGGCTGCGACACTCTTGGAACGCCCAGCTCCCGATGTTCGTCACGCTGTTGGGAATCGTGACACCAGTTAGGTAAATGCAGGAGACGAATGCATAGTCTCCGATGCTGGTGACAGTATTGGAGATTGTGAAGCTGCCGGTTTTGCCGCCCGGACATTCGATAAGCGTGGTCTGGCTCTTGTCGAATAAGACGCCATCCACACTGCTATAGGCGGGGTTGAGCGCATCAACGTTTATCGCGCTCAGGTTGGTGCACCCATTGAAGACAAAGCTTCCGATGTTGGTAACGCTGCTTGGGATTGTGACGTTGGTCAGGCTGCACTCAGCGAAGCCATTCCCTCCGATGGTGGTAACGCTGTTGGGAATGATGATCGCGGTGAGACCTTTACACCCGGCAAATGCGCCGGTTCCGATGTTGGTGACACTGTTGGGTATCGAGACGCTTGCCAAGCTGGCGCAGTCGACGAACGAAGCGTTTCCGATGCTCAGGACACCGTCGGGAATTGTAACGCTGGCCAGGCTGCTGCAGCTTTCGAAGGCATTCTCCCCGATGCTGCTCACACTGCTTGGGATGGTGAAATTGGTTAGATTGGTGCACCAGGTGAACGCAAAGTCCGCGAGGTTGGTAACGCTATTGGGGATAAAGACGCCGGTAAGCCCGCTGCAGTAACCGAATGCCTCGGATCCAATGCTCGTGACACTCTCCGGAATCGTGAGATTGGTCAGGCTGGTGCAGGAATAGAATGCATCGTCTTCAATGGTAATGAGGCCATTGGCCATCACGACGTTGGTCAGGTTATAGCAATCAACGAATGCATAGTAGCCGAGGGTCGTGACGCTGCTGGGGATCGTGATGCTGGTCAGGCTGGGACACTGTTCGAACGCATCGTCTCCGATATAGATGACACCGCTGGGGATTGTATAAGAGGCTGCCCCGCCGGCGGGGTATTCGATCAGCACTGTCTGGCTCTGGTTGAACAAAACCCCGGCAATGCTGCTATAGGCGGGATTGTTCGTATCCACGTTTATTGTGGCCAGGCTCCAACCGCCACGAAATGGCGATACCCCGATGTTGGTGACGCTGCTGGGAATCATGATATTCGTGAGGCCGCAACTCTCGAACGCAAAGTCCCCGATACTGGTGACGCTGTTGGGAATTGAGATATTGGCCAGCCTGGAGCAACCACCGAAGGCGAAGATTCCGATGGTGGTGATGCTGCTGGGGAGCGTGACATCGGTCAGGCTGGAACAATCACCGAAGGCGGAGTCTCCGATGCTAATCACACCGCTGGAGATCGTGACGGTGGCAAGGCTTTTGCAGCCATTGAATGCAAAGAAATCGATGCCGGTAACATTGCTGGGTATTGTGATGCTGGCCAGCTTGGGGCACCCGGCGAACGCAAAGTCTCGAATCCTGGTGAGGCTGCTGCCAAGCGTCACGTTTGTAAGGCTAGTGCAGTTCATAAACGTGTAATACCCCATACTCGTGACACTGTTGGGGATCGTGATGCTAGTCAGACCGGTGCAATCACCGAATGCCTGGTCCCCGATGTTGGTGACACTGTTGGGGATTGTGACGCCTGTTACGAAGCGGCGGAATTCAAATAAATTATTTCCGACCGTGGTGACCGGCAATCCATTGGTAGTGCTTGGGATGGCAACCTCGCCGCCCGAACCAGTGTAACCCGTGATGGTAATCGCACCACTATTGGTGGTGAAATTGAATTGGGCCTCCACTGCGATGGGCAGCATCAAGCCCAGCAGCAATATCAACCTGAAGGTGCAGTCAAGGTGAATCCCAAAGAACTGACCCTTCCTCCTCTGTTTAGCACTTCCCATAAAAAAAGAACTATCAGTGTTCTTCGAGGCGAGTCAATCTTAAATATCCGTTTATGTTCCCCGCAGGGTCAGGACACCTTGACTTACCGCGACACGCAACAACCTCCCGCCTCACTTTCTAAACCATCCCAACTCCGCCTTCTTCGTCCGATACAGGACACCCAACAACCGCATCTCCACCGTCAGGAAATACCAGGCAAAAAAGCCGCATACCACGCTCGGAATCACGATCGCATGTTTGAACTGGTCCATGCAGAAATTCACCAGGCCTTGCAAAAGCAGGATCAACAACAACACCCCGCAAGCAGTCAGATATTCACGATACACCCGCAGCATGGAAGGAATGATTAGGACCGGATTTAGCGCCATCACAGTATCGAACATGGAAACCGCCAGGATCGCCATCGGGAAATAAAGACATCCCAGCACCATGGTTGGCGCCACCAAACCACTCAAGAATGGTTGGTTGCTCGCCAAAATCGCCATGAGCAGAGTGGGGCTGAAACAAAATGCCAGGATGATGATCAACTGCATCAGCGGACCAAACACATCTCCCCAACCTAAAAAGTCTGGCCAATCCGGCATCTCCTGCGCGCCATTGGTCGTCGTCACGACGATGCGTTGCTGGTACGAAAACAAATACCCGAACGCAAAAACTGAAACCAGGATCAGTGCCACCAGGCTGGCAGGGGAATACACACCCGCATTCGCGATGAAATTGACGAAGAGATAAAACAATGTCCCGGTGATCATCAGGACCCAACCATCACCTTGAAACGGATAGCGAAAAACCTTCGGCAACAGTGCAAAAAAACTTTTGTCCGCATCTTCGTCGGTTGGATTCAGTAAAGTTGGATCAACCGGTCCGCATTCACACTGACATTTCCGGCACTGCTTGTGTAATATCCCTTTCACCCGCGTCGTCGTCACACACAAATCACAAAAGAAACCGCTACACTGCGGACACTCAAACCTGGCCTGATAACGCCCATGATTCTCACACGCCGGTGATCCATCCCGCATCCGATTATAAACCCTCGGTGTCGCCGCGGTTTGCTCCTCGACCGCGAACAACTCCGCCGTTGGCACCAACTCCGGCGCATCCTCCTGAAAAAGCAACTCCACCTCTCCCACTCGCAGTGTGCAACTCGCCTGCAAATAGCCCTCATGAAGCTGCACCTCGTTCACGAAACAGCCGTATCTCGACCCTAAATCCCGAACCAGCACCCCTTCATCTTCCACCACTATTTCGCAGTGTAAATCTTCAATCGAGTGGTGATAGATGGATATGTCATTCGTAACCGTCGAACCCAGGGTATTAACCCCGGGATGAAGTTGAAATTCCCGCTGACTCGGACTCCCAACATGGAGCAGCAATTTTGGCATGAGTAAATGTTGAATCTAAACTCCTGGTCGCAAATCCGACTGAATACCGCGAACTGAGCAGTCACTGTCTTTCTACCTGTTGAACCAGCCAATCTTTTGCTTGTTTGCGTAATAGAGCAGGCCCAGGACGCGGCATTCCACTGTAAGAAAGTACAAGCCGACGAAGCTTGAGATAAGGCCGGGAACAAATCGAACCGGGATGATTGTGGGCAACCAGGCCGCACCGGCCCACCGCACCAGGAAAACCCCACCCAAAACGAGGAAAGCAACGAAATATTGCAACGGCACCTTGGCGATGGCTGGAATGACCACCAGCGGATTGATTGCGGTTATGCTTCCCAACATGGTTGCCGACAAAATTGCCATCGGAAAATAAACACATCCAAATAAAATCGCTGGAATTGCCAAAAGGGCTGCAACCGGTCCGCCATTGGATGCTGCCCATGCTGCGGCTCCAATTGTTGGGCCAAAACAGAGCAACAGGATTCCAATCAGCTGGAAACAAGGTGCCATAATGTCCTGCCAAAAACTGGTAACCTCCGGCAGCGAAGGTTCGTCCACATCACCATCCGCCGTGACATGGATGACGTTTTGCATGTAACCATAAAGGTAGCCCAGCGAAATAGCCTCCAGCCACAATGCGAAAATAAAGCCCACGCCGAGAAGGAAGTGCATTTCAAAAGCAAATGTGGCTAACGATTGAATCAGGGTAAAAAAAAGAGTGCCGCCAACAAGAACGTACATGCCCCCTCGTCTGAAAGGATAGCCAAAAGCGCCTCCCAACTGGGCAAAAAAATTGGATTTCCTCGAAGCCTCAGTCGGATCTATCGCCACTTCAACCGGATTGCACAACACGGCGCATTTTCGGCAAAAGTTCCCGGACTCACTACCCATTGAGCGTGCACTCACGCACAAATCACAAAACACCTGGCCGCACTTTGGGCAACTCCACCTGGCCGTTGATTTGGGATGATACTTGCAAACCAGTTTCCCTCCCGGCCGTGCCACTGGACTCGATAGCAGCGGCGGAGTAGGTATCTCATGACTCGGTGGCGGCGGTGCTGCCACCGTCGGAGCCAGTCCCGCGACACGCAACCCACCCGCAGGAGCAGGGGATGCCGATGCTGCAGTTTCCTCCGCATGTGAACGTGAAATGCGCAAACCACTTGCCGGAGCCGCTACCGCCACCGGCGCAGCTGTCGCAACCGCAGAACCTCCCACGCTCATCGCAACAGCCACGGGTGTTGCTGTCATCGCCAGGGACTCCACACTCACGCTTCCCACCGCATCATCTTGAAATAGGAATTCCACTCCACCCAGGCGCAATCGTTGACCTGGCTGTAGCGTCGCCTCCTGCACCGGCGTGCCATTCAGACAACTGCCATTCGTCGACCTCAGGTCCTGGAAATGGACTTGATTGCCATTCACCGTGATCTGGCAGTGCCTCGTGGACACTGAACCATCATCGATCTGAAAATCATTCGCGAACCCGCGCCCAATGTAATTTGTCCCCTGCTTAAGTTCGTATTCTTTCGCCTGTGGAGTTCCTGGATTTAATACCAATTGGGGCATAATTAAGTTAGGGTTGCTCGAGTTCCTATGAATCATTAATTACTATTCATCCTGCTCACCCCTGTCTATCAAAAAGCAAAAGTTTTCGCTCTATCCCGATAATCACTAGGCGTACTATTTTGCACCTTGTTTTTCCGTGCCCCATCCAGCTAAATCTACCAGAATGATTTAGTCGGTAAGTAAGCAAAATTTCGAAAGAGGTGAGGAGAGCATGGAAATCAAAATTCAATGTCCCTGCGGCCAGAACTTTAAGTTTGATGTTGAGCCGGAGATGGTCGGATGCCTTTCAGCGTCTGTTGCCCTTCATGCGGGGCGATGACACCAAACTCGGTAACGCCATTCTCGCAAAACTTTCGCGCTCAATCCGCACTAAACGCTGCGCCATCGGGACCAGCTGAAAACCGCAGACTACGCATCCACCGGGCGGAGCCAACTCCGACCACCACCAGTCCCGAGGCCGAGACCGTTCCCCCTGTCGCTCCACCTTACGCTCAACTTTCGGCGGCGAATAAACAATTAACCAAAGTTTCAATGAGCCGCGGAAAGCCCGCCATGGGAATCATGGCTGGTGTGGCTGCCGGTGCCTTGGCTGCATTTGCCTGGTATCTGTTAACTCTTGCAACCGGTTATGAGATTCGCATCGTCTCCTGGCTTATCGGCGTCGCCGTCGGCCTTGGCATGCGCAAATTCGGTTGTCCTACCACCCACAAATACGGCTCCATCGCCGTCCTAATTACCGCCCTGGCCATCATTGGCGGCCAGTATTTCGTAATCCAACGCTTCGTCGATGGTTCCCTGGACGGCCTTGCCGAGAATGCCTATGTCGAGCACACTGCTTTCGCCCGAAAGGCGCTGAATGCCAGTTCTGATCAGGAAATCTCTAACTTGTTCGCGCATCATTATGGGAAAAACGAATTCTTTGTTACCAAAGAGGAAATCCAGGATTTTCGTGCCACCTTGCCCGAACTGCAGGATTTCCTAAACGGCAAGCCCTCCAAGGCTGAATTCATCAAGACAGTCAGGAGCAGAGCCGACACTTTATCCTATAGATGGTCGGTGTTCCAACGAAGCCGGAGTCTGGGATTCCTGATGTGGCTCGTCTTCGGCATCCTGGCCGCCTATCGCGTCGCTACCGGGTAAGGCCGGAGGGTTCATATCTTTGCTGTAACCTTTTCTCCACTCAATCCGTAAGCCTTATTGAAAGCGGATCATTATTCGCTCGTACGATAACGAAACTGGAACAGATAAAATATGAAAAGCAATTTCTGGAACCGAACCCTCTCCGTCACTGCACTTTGTGCACTCACTTTGCCTGCCTGGTCCGCTCCACTGCAACGCGCCGACGTCCCGGCGGACCCTGCTTGGGTGCTGCATCTGGACTGCGACAGCCTCCGTCCCACGGCCATTGGGCAATTTATCCTCGGTGAAATGGATAAACCGGAATCCAAGGCCAAGCTCGCTGCCTTCCAAACCATCTTCAGTTTCGATCCCCGCAAGCAGCTGCACGGCCTGACGCTCTACGGCACCGGCGCCAAGCCCGAGGATGGTGTCCTGCTGGTATACGCTGATTTCGATGCTGAACGTCTCACTACCCTTGCCAAAGCCGCGAAAAAATACGAGAGCAGCGAGCACGGCGCGCACACGATCCACAGCTGGATCGACGAAAACAAAAAGAATAAGCACGGGGAAAAGCGGGTTTACGCCTCAATTCAAGGCAACCGCGTCATCTTCGGACAACGTGAAGCCACCGTCGCCAGCGCCTTGGATGTTCTCGACGGCGGTGCAAATCTATCCACCACTTCCACCTTCCCTCAACTCGGCGCGACCGGCACGACCAGCTTCATCCAAGGGGCCGCTCGCAGGCTCGACCTGCCCGGAACCGACCCGAATTCCCAGCTCCTCAAGTTATCCAAGTCGATCCGCCTTGATGTTGGTGAGGCGCAACAACAGTTGATCGCCACGATTACATTGGAAGCCAACGACGAGGAAGTTGCCAAAAATATCAATTCCATCGCTCAAGGAATGGTTTCGCTCATGAAACTGCAAAAGGACAATCCTAATGCTCAAAAGTTGGCCGATGCCATCACCCTTAAGCAGGATGGCGCTGTTACCATCTCAACCTTGTCCCTCCCAGTCGGCGATGCAATTGCAATCATGAAAGCCGACGCCGCGCGCAAAGCCAAAAAGCATGCCGAATAGGAATAAGTGCTTGCCCAAATCGCAGAGGTTGGTCCCTTATTATAAAAACAAATGGCCTGGGAAATCAAAACGGTTTCAGACGAGGAGCTTGCCCGGCTAACCCAGGTAGGCTCCCTGTCCGCGTTTGAAAAACTGGTCTATCGGTACGAAGGCCGCATCCACCGTTTTGTTGCCAACCTCTGCCGTAATGACGCTGATGCGCGCGAGATCACCCAGGACACCTTTGTGCGTGCCTTCCAGGCCATCGCTCAATTTGATTTGAGCAAAAAGTTCGCTCCCTGGCTCTTCACCATCGCCCGCCGCAAGTCGATCGACCACCATCGCGCCACACCTCCCATGGCCGATGAACCGGTTCCTGACCAAACCGACCACGATGACCCGGCGTCACAATTGGCACGGAAGGAAGCTCGGCAAGGGCTTTGGTCAACCGCCCGCCAACATTTGCCACCTTTGCAGTTTGAGGCTTTGTGGCTGAAATATGCTGAAGAAATGAGCGTTGAGGAAATCGCCCAGGTGCTCCGCAAAACCCGAACCCACGTCAAAGTGCTCTTATTTCGGGCTCGCACGACTCTCGGCCACGAAATAGAAATCGCTGGAAAAGCTCCCAACCAACCAAATGGAGTTGCCACTGCCGGCTCCAAACCTAAAGAGACTCCTGGTCTCCAGACTGGACCGGCAGCAGCCCGACTCAAACAATCTGGCTTGGGTCTCGTGTAATTAAAACAATGTGTATGAAAACATTCCTTGCGAAATTCAAAATCTCCACGGCTCTGGATGCTGGCAAACCAATTCCGGATCACATCCCGGAGACCAAAGCCAATGACGTGCGCCAATTCGCAAAGAATGCCTCCGCTCTGGATCGGGCTTTGAAGCAATCGGTGCCGCAGCCTGAAACGTCTCCTTCACTTCATAACTCAATCATGCAGGCGGTCCGCCAGGCTGAACGCCCTCAGGCCAATTTCAGTTTCAATGTCTTACGCTGGCTTCCTGCCACTTCACTGGCTGCTTTGCTGCTGTTGATAGTCTGGTGGACCTTGCAATCTCCTCGCTCAACTGCGAACCCTGAACTCAATTCACAGGCGTTGGCTATGGCGGCCGACGCCTTGGAAATGGGAAATCAAATCAGCACCATGCCGTCAGTCGCAATGAATCCCGTCTCCGATGAATTGGATCGCTTGAACCAGGACCTGACCAGGACCGCAGACTTTCTCCTGGCCAGCATTCCGTAACCGATCTCAGTGGATGCGCTAAACCTCGCGTCCTTACTCTTTGCCTTTGCTGGTGCTGATGGCTTCCGGCTTGACGACTGAAATTACCAGCGCATCCGGCTTGAGATATTTCTGCGCCACCGTCTTGATTTGCTCCAGCGTGACCGCCTCATATTCTGCATCCTCAGTCTCGCTATGTGCGTAGCCAAGGCCAAACAGTTCATCCAAAGCCGTAGTGCTGGCAAGCCCGCCCAAATCCTGCCGGGCAATTTTCTTCTGCCCGATAACCTTCGCCTTTGCCCGTTTGAGCTCCTCCTCAGTCAATCCATCCGCGCGCAACAATTCCGCCTCGCGCAGCAACTCTTTTTCTACGAGCTCCACCTTCTCCGGAGCAGTGCCACAATAGAAGGCGAAATAACCCGGCACGATTCCCATGAAGTTTTGCGCTCCAACGTAATAAGCCAGCCCCAGGTTCTCGCGCACGCGCAGGAACAGTCGCGACCCAAGATCACTGCAGGCTTCCTGGATTAATTCCAGCGGATAACGGTCCTTCTCATACAATGTTGTTCCGGAAAAACCGATGATCAACACCGCCTGCTTCTTATCGCGCGTTTCGCAGACCTGCTTCACCTCGCTAAGAAGCTTGGGCTTGACTGGTTCAGGCAGCGGTTTGGCACTGGGTTTCCAATTCCCGAACATTTTTTCAACCTCAGCCTTTACGGCACCTGCCTGCACATCACCATAAATCGCCAGCACACAATTGTTCGGAACTGTCAGCCGTTGATGCAAGTTCTGTAGATCGGCCACCTGCAGGCGCGGCACGGTTTCTTCTGTGCCCATACTGTCCAAGCCATATCCCTGATTGCCAAACAGGGCCTTGCGCATATTAACCCCTGCAGTTTTTAAAAGCTGATCTTTCTGCGCTTTGATGCCGGCAAGTTGGATTTGCTTTTCTCTTTCGAGGGCGGAGGAGGGGAACACCGGATTAAGCAGGACATCCGATAACAGATCCAGTCCCGTGGCAAAATCGCCGCTCAAAACTTCGGCGCTCGCTCCAAAACTGTTGTTCCCGCCAAACGTATCGATGCTGCCGCCGATGGATTCGATCTCCCGCGCAATGTCTTCCGCCGAATGTGTCTTTGTACCTTTCAGGAGCATTTTCGTCGTAAGGCTGCTCACTCCGTTTTTCTCAGGCTCCTCAGCCAACACGCCGCCCTTAAACACCGCGCGAAATTGCACGAAAGGCAGGCGATGGTCCTCCTTGACCAGCAATCGCAATCCATTCGGCAAATCAAATTTTTGTATCGGATGTTCCTGCTTCTCTTCGCCCAGCGTCGTCGGTTTCGGCGCAGCGCCCGTAGCAGCAACGCATAAAGTGTTCGGTTGCCGGAAGTCAAATATTGCCTGGCGACCCGTTGCAAGTCCGCCGGCGTCACCTGTTTCACTGCTGCCAGGTAACGCTCTGAAAAATTCAGATCATTCGCCGAGAGCCAGTTGCCGCCCAAATCCTGGGCCTGCCCACTCATCGTTTTGCGTGAAGACAAGGTGGCCGAAATGAATTGTTTTACTGCCTTGTTCACCTCGGCGGCGGAAATTGGTTCATCCTTCAGCTTCTCAATTTCAACCAGCATCGCTTCCCGCGCCGCGTTGAACTTATCAGCATCCACCACCGCGCTCATGCCGAGCAACCCGGTGCTTCCTGGACTGTACGTCCATGCATCCACGGAATTTACCAATCCCGCTTTCTCCCGAATTTGCTGATACAGGTGCGAGCTGCGGCCACTACCCAGAATGACCGCCAGGACATCGAGAATCGGAACATCTGGATGCCTTAATTCCGGTATGTGCCAGCTAAAATAAACATATCCCAATTCAATTGGCGCTTCTTCAATCACCTCGCGTGAGGCCGTCTGCTTTGGCTCCTCAGGTAATACCAGCGGCGGCATTGCCTTGGCTTTGGCTTTGGCATACGACTCCCGAATCTGGGCAATAACTTCCTCCGTCTTGATGTCTCCCACAACAACGTAGAACACGTTGTTGGGAGCATAGCGCTGATGATAATACTCCCGGATGTCATCCGCCTTTAACTCGTTATATATGTCGGGATAACCGATGACTGTGTAACGGTAGGGGCTCTTCGTATATGCAGTCTCAAACAAGCGCCTGCTGGAGCGACGTCCAGGATCATCCTGGTTCATGTCCATTTCGCGAAGAATAACCTGCTTCTCCTTTTCCATCTCCTCCGCGGGCAGGGTGGCGTGCTGCATGATGTCGCAAAGAATATCCACTGCCACCTTCGCGCCGGTATTCGGCACATCGATGTAATAGACTGTGCGATCGAAGGAGGTATAGGCGTTCATGTAACCTCCCGCGTCCTGGACCTCCTGGTCAATGCGCCCTGCGCCACGCGTCGTGGTCCCTTTGAAAAGCATGTGCTCAAGCACATGAGACATTCCAGCGCCCAGCCACTTTCCTTCGTGGACGCTTCCAGTCATGCTCCACGCCTGCACTGATACCACCGGTGCATTGTGGTCTTCACGCACAATGATCGTGAGCCCGTTTTCCAACGTGGTCACCTTTACTCCGGGCGGCAGCGCCGGGAGGTCACTACTTCCGATTAAACCGTTTCTGGCCGTGGACACAGTGGGTGCGGACATATTTCAGTAGACAAATATTCTGTTTAAAAATCTGGACCTTTTACTCCAACGAACCTACGCCCGGGCAGGCTTGGCTTCCGGCAATTGCGTCGAAAGTTTTTCCTTGGGCAGGAAGGGTTTGGTAAATGCCTCATGAAAATCATAGCCGCCCTCAAAATCAGCGCGCGAGTCCTGATCGGTTTTTGCGAGGAGACTATTCTCAACCATGATAAAAACCATCTCGCCAAACTCCTGGCATGATTTAATTCCCCATTCCTCCAAAACGGTAATCGCCATGGGCCCGAACTGTTCCAAGGCATAATCACGAATTCCAGCGAGCAATTCCTGCCCGCTAACATGCCGGATGCTGCCCTTGGATGTTCCCTTCGTTACCAGCTTTTGGGTATAGTCCAATGCCTCGCGTAGAAACACGTAGGCATCACGATGGTAGCGCTTATCCTTCAACAGGATTTGCTCCAGAACCTCTTCAAATGAAGCTGCTTGCATTCTTTTATGGTTTTGCGAGTTCACTTGCTCTGGTCGGCGGATGGGACGTCCGATAACCTTTCACCGCCCAACCTGTGAGCAGTAGTGCTGTGACAATACAAAGCACCAACTGTTCCTTCTTCGTCAAATGAATCACTTCGCTATTGTAATCGAAAACTCATCCGACCGCAATGTTCACTAATTTCCTCGGGACAACAATGATTTTCTTGACCGTTTTGCCCTCGATATAAGGTTTGACCTTTTCGCTGGCCAACGCCAATGACTCCAGTTGCTCCTGAGTAGTGTCCGCCGGCACGACCAACTTGTCACGCAGCTTGCCATTAACCTGCACCGGAATTTCCAATGTCGTTTCCACCAGCAAAGCCGGGTCATACTTCGGCCATGGAACGTACGCAAGAGTTGCCTGGGTTCCGCCGGTTGAAGCCGCCAGCTTCCCAGAGAGTTCCTCCGCCAAATGTGGCGCAAAAGGTTGGAGTAAGGTAAGAAAATCTCGCAACACGGAAACCGGCTTGGTCTCCCACGTAATCGCTTCGTTCACAAATACCATGAGCGCCGAAATGGCTGTGTTGAAGCGGAGGTGATCCAAATCCTCCGTCACTTTCTTGATGGTAGCGTGCAACGTCTTCAGCTGAGCGGGACTCGCGGCAATATCTTTAATGGCTCCGCTAAGTTTTATTGCGTTTAGAAGTTCGGCACCTTTGCCGCCTTCAGTTGTCAGGTTCTGCTCAAACTCTGTCTCGCTCTGCTCATCTACAAATAAACGCCACACACGACCCAGGAAACGATACACGCCTTCGACACCCTTCGTGTTCCATGGCTTCACCATTTCCAGCGGACCCATGAACATTTCATAGAGTCGAAATGCATCTGCGCCGTATTCACCAAGCACATCGTCCGGATTAACCACATTGCCGCGGCTCTTGGACATCTTCTGTCCATCTTCACCAAGTATCAGCCCTTGATTAACGAGCTTGAAGAATGGCTCGGGTGTGGAGACCTGGCCCAGATCGAAAAGCACCTTGTGCCAAAACCGCGCATAAAGAAGATGCAAAACAGCATGTTCCGTCCCACCAACATAAAGATCAACCCCTGGGGTCGGCGGCTTTGCACCTTGGACATTGGCGATCGGACTCTTTCCCGTTCCCATCCAGTAATGTTCGGCGTTGGAGTCACAGAATGTTTTGTCATTCCGCGCATCGATATAGCGCAGGTAATACCAGCAACTGCCCGCCCACTGCGGCATCGTGTTTGTTTCCCGAATTGAGCCATCCGGCAAATTCACCCAATCCTTGGCGCGTGCCAAAGGCGGTTCGCCGCTTGTCGTGGGTTTGAAGTCGGTCAGATCGGGTGGCACCACGGGCAAGGCTGATTCCGGCAATGCTTCATGGTGTAAATTGCCCTGGGCATCCTTCTTCCAGATAATCGGGAATGGTTCGCCCCAATACCGTTGACGGCTGAACAACCAGTCGCGCAGTTTGAAATTAATGGTTTTGTGGCCGAGTCCCTTTTCCTCCAGCCAGGCCGTGATCTTCTTCTTCGCTTCCGATGTCGGCAATCCGTTTAAAGATATTTCCGGGCTGTTGGAGTTGATGGCAATGCCGTCATCGGTGAACCCTTGCCAATCCTTTCCTTCAGGCGGTTGCACTACCTGGACAACTGGCAGTTTGAACTTTTGTGCAAATTCGAAGTCGCGGGTATCGTGCGCTGGCACTGCCATGATGGCGCCGGTGCCATAACTCGCGAGTACGTAGTCAGCAATCCAGATCGGTATGCGCGCGTTGTTAACCGGGTTAAGAGCATATGCTCCCGTGAACACACCCGTCTTTTCCTTTGCCAATTCAGTGCGCTCCAAATCGCTCTTGCCTGCGGCAAACTCTTGATACGTCTTCAACGCATCGCGCTGCTCGGACGTGGTGATTTGACTTAACAATTTATGCTCTGGTGACAACACCATGTAAGTCGCTCCAAACAATGTATCAGGCCGCGTGGTGAAAACGGTGATCTGCTCGTTCGAACCAGCGATTTGAAAGTGGACCTCGGCTCCTTCACTCCGCCCAATCCAATTGCGTTGCATTTCCTTGAGCGAGTGACTCCAATCAATCCCTTCCAAATCGTTCAAGAGCTTTTCCGCATACGCCGTGATGCGGAGCATCCATTGGCGCATCGGCTTGCGAACGACGGGAAAACCACCCACTTCGCTTTTGCCATCAATGACTTCTTCATTGGCCAAAACGGTCCCAAGTTCGGGACACCAGTTAACTGGAGCTTCGGCCACATAAGCCAGGCGCTTGTTATCGCGATACGTTCGCTTCTCCTCCTCAGTCTTTAACCCAACCGGATAGCTTAGCGTTTCAATAGGCTCGGCCTTGTTGGTTTTGAGATTGAACCAGGAATTATAGAGCTTCAGGAAAATCCACTGCGACCATTTGAAATACTTTGGATCGGTCGTATCCACCTCCCGTGACCAATCATAACTAAAACCAAGCGATTTAATCTGCCGCTTGAATGTGGAAATGTTAGCCTCGGTGGTTTTGCGAGGATGTTGGCCGGTTTTGATGGCGTATTGTTCCGCAGGCAAACCGAAAGCATCCCAGCCCATTGGATGAAGGACATTGTAACCAACTGCACGACGATAACGTGCGAGTATGTCAGTGGCAGTATAGCCTTCGGGATGGCCGACATGGAGTCCGGCGCCGGAAGGGTAGGGGAACATGTCGAGGATGTAATACTTCGGCGGCAGCACCTGCTGGTGACGCTTCGCAAAAGGATGTTCTTGCGGAACCGTCTCGCCCGGGTTCCAGGCACGGAAGGTTTGCTGGCGGTCCCAAATGGACTGCCACTTCGACTCGATCAAATCAAAAGGATACTGTTTACGACCACTCGACATAGGGGGCAAATATTGAAGAAAAGCAGCCTGAACGCAATGGCAGAATGCTATCTTTTTACTATCCTACAGCCCTGACTAAAGGCGGTAGGCTCAACAGGATTTAAATCTGCGGAACGAAAAGAAACCCAGAGTGCCAAGCGTGACCAGAGCCATGGTGGAAGGTTCGGGGACGGGTGAAAATGCGATGGTAAGCAGAGGTCCGCGCCCCAAGCCATCCTCACGCGACGCAAATCGATGGGCTGAGTTCAGGGTGGACTCGTTCCCAGTCAGCAACATCCAACCAAAATCGGTGCCGGGATTATCCAGCCAGGTCTGAACATCCGATACCAGTGACGACGTGGATGCAAAAGTAAAAGCCCCGGAGGTTCCAATCGAGGTGGATGCGCTTGCGCCTGCGGCATAATCATTCCCGCTTTGGCCTCCGGGTGTTCCCCACAAAGTTGTGCTTGCAAAAGGTGCGTTCCAGGTGGCCTCGCCTGGTGAAGCCGGCGCGCCTGTTTGCCCGGTTTTATTTCCCTCACCCCAGTTCACGAGCATGGGATGCAGTTCGAAACTGGTCGGATTCGAATTGCCTGCTGCCGTAACATTAAGTGTAAGCGTCACGGAAGTAATGATGGAACCAGCCGGAATCAATGAACCCGGATCGAATTCAACGATCGCTCGACTTCGCGATCCATTGGCCATGGTTCCAGCCGCAAAATTGGTATGTCCTCCCAGGTTATTATCCGGGTTGTTTTGAAACAGGGAAGTGTCAGCGATCGGACTCAAGGTGACCGTTGTCGCCATGGCAGGAATGCCCGCCATGATCAGAACAATCAAACAGACCAAACCGTGGAATCGCAGGTTTCTTTTGTGCATGTCAAAATGTAGTTTATCAGAATGATTCAGACGGTAAATGGCTGAGTTGAAGGTGACTGCGTCTTCCGAATGTAAAACGTAAGAATCGACCCAACATCGATATCGGGCAGGTTTCCAACCAGTTGAGGATACTCACCTGAATTCATCGTTATCGTGTCTGCTAAACTTGCAGAATTTCTTAATACTTAATCATTGGTTTGTGATGGTAAGAAGGCCACAGGAACTTTTTGTTCCTAAGAATCTTATCAAAAAGCATTTTTCCGGGAACAAGAGGGAGGATGGGGTGTCTCAATTCACAATAGCCTTTCATGTCTTCGAAGATTGGCTATCAGAATAAGAATTGCATCAAAGCAGCTTTTCAAGGGGTGTTCCTTGAAAAATGAGGCGGGATACCTCGCCTGCATCTCGTTTGTAGGCGGGGTTCCCAATCATCAGGTCAAATAATATCGTCTTCTTTCCTCAGCAATGGAATGCTGGGGATATGACGACTCTGTTGATCGCTACTCGCAATGCACACAAGGTGGAAGAAATCCGTGCCATTCTTACTGATCGTTTTCGATATCTTACGTTAAAGGATTTTTCTGGCGCTCCGGCCGTTAAGGAAGATGCGGATACCTTCCAGGGAAATGCCACGTTGAAAGCGGTCAAACTTGCTGAGTGGGTCGCCAGGGAACAACCCGGGGAATTCTTATCTGCTGGCTCAAACTTCTTTGTTTTAGCCGACGACTCCGGTTTGGAAGTCGATGCGCTCAATGGCGCTCCGGGAGTGCATTCAGCCCGTTTCGCAGCGTTGGATAAACAGCTTGAAGGCAATTCTTCTGACGCTGATAACAATGCCAAGCTGCTCCGTCTGTTAAAGGACGTTCCACCCGGGAAACGTTCTGCACGGTTTCGTTGCGTCATCGCTCTGACTCCAGTTTTTCAACTCTCCGCAGCCGGTTCCTCCCCCGTCTGCGATGCAAATGAATTTGAATTGCAAACTCAAATCTTTGATGGTGCATGCGAAGGCAGCATCAGCACAAAGCCCAGTGGCCTGGGGGGCTTCGGTTACGACCCGCTTTTTGTCCCAAATGGCTATCAACAAAGCTTTGCTGAATTGGGCGAAGTGACGAAAAATCAGCTCAGTCATCGGGCCAAGGCACTCGCCAAATTACGCCAACGGTTGGATTCAATGTCCGCCGTATAGCATCGGAGCGCTCAGCTTATTTCAGAGACTGCAGTTTCTTGCGAAGATAGCCGTTGTTCGCGACCAGACGATAAGTGTGTTGGCTATCAACTGGCTCGTTCCAGAATTCGCCCCCGGCACATTCCAGGATTAACCCGCCGGCTGCGATGTCCCAAAGCTTGATGCCCTGCTCGAAATAGGCATCAAAACGACCGGATGCCACGTAGGTCATGGCCAAAGCCGCAGCGCCCATCAGTCGTATCTTCCGAACACGCCGCACCAGCACGTTAAAATAGGGCAGGGTGCGTTCCAAATTCGACCGGGATTTGGCAAACCCAATGGACACAATGCAATCCTTCAAGGCTTTTCGGTCGCTGACATGAATGACCTTGCCATTCAATTTGGAAGGCTGCCCGCGAATTGCCGTCCAAAGTTCGTCGCAAAAAGGATCGTACACCACGCCAACGACAGTCACATATTCGCCGCTGGTTTTATCCTTCGTCTGCAATGCGATGGAAACACAGGCGTGCGGAATCTCATATGAGAAATTAACCGTCCCATCGATGGGATCTACCACCCACCGTGAATCGGCACTCTGATCGCCCGAAACCCCTTCCTCACCAAGCACTGCCACCTTGGGAAAGCTTTGGAGAAGAGTTTTCTCGATCAACTTTTGTGATCTGACATCAAGTTCCAGTTTAATGTCATGGGCCGTGGCCGAGTTGACTTTCTTATCAATATGCAGATTCTGCCGCATCAGCCTGCCGACCAGTCGGGCAGCTTTGACAGCGCAAGCCAGTGCTTTTTTGTGTTCCGCCAATGTCATGGAAGTTTTAGTTGAGGAGTGGGAATTTCGTCGTAAGTGAATTTGTAGCTGAATTTGCCGAAGTAGAGATTCTTGTCTCCGTATTCCAACTCACCTCGTTGGAAATCCACATCATCAGAACGCATGGTTTTCTTTGCCGGACGCAGTTCCTGGCTATGGTCGCTGTTGGCCACCATTCTATACTGCGTTAATCCGCCAAAATAAAAGTCCCGCAATTCCTCCCTTTTTTCCTTGGACACGCTGGTGGCATAGGTCATTGCATAATTGCCCATGTATTGATCGACGGGGACCCAACCGTAGGGAGCGAGATAAATTTCCGACCAATCATGATTGGTAACGTCACCCGGAAACATGTTCCAACCGGTCTGCCAGCGGGCCGGAACCCCATTGTAGCGGCAGAGCGTGATGAATAATAATGCCTGCTGGCCACAGTCCCCGTAACCGTTGCTGCGGCAGTAGTCGCTGATGTTTCGCAAGGTTGAGTACTCCCGCGCGTAGCTGTAATGCAAAGTGTCCGAGAGATAATCGTAAATCTTTTTTGCCTTCAGCATGGGATTGGTCTCATTCCCCACGATCTTTGCTGAAAGCGCCTTGATTTCAGGTGTGAAAACCACGTGCGGCGCTTCACTGGTAAATTGCTTGAACTCCGCATTGCTCGCATCGTAAGGCTTGATTGCGTCCGGCTTTAAATCAAACCAAACGCCGTAAGCGGTAAACTGATAATCGATATTGAATTGCGTCGGTTTCCCCTTCTCAGCCGCCTTTTCAAAATAAACGGATCGAATGGGGCTGTTTTCGTCATCGATATTTTTTGGAGGCAGGGAGGAAGAGATTAACTTGAAATCCTTTTCAAAAGGATAGTTCCTTGGGATAGGCACCCAGGCCCGAATGATCTCTCCTGCCGGAGCCGCATCCGCTTTTGCAGCCACCTTCATTTTAACATGAAAAGTCTTGGGCAGAACGTAAGGAGTTTTGGCTTCCCGGGCCGCATTCCGAATGGACTCGCAATTCTCTAAAAATCTCAAATTGATTCGTGCCTGGTCTTTCGGATTAGTCCGGCGATTGTCCAGTTCCGGATGACGAAAGAAAAGATTGCTGACACTTGATTCTACGAAATACGTGGTGCCGTCTATGTCGCGTGAATCGAACCATCCGCCCTTAACCCACTTTTCATATTCATACTCGGTCAAATCCTTGACTGCGCCTTGCAAATCCGAGAACAAACCATCCTGCGTATAAGGATAATCCTTTTTGATGCGGTCCAAACGATCGAGGTCAAACTCAAGCTTCTTCAACTCTGCGCCGGAATACTTCTTTGATTCAATGGCGCCACTTAACACCTGCGCGGCGGCCTTAAATTGTCCCTTCTCCTCCAATTTGGAAGCCTCGTTGATGATGCTGTTTTGAGCCATTGAATTTAAAACCAAGCTGGTGCCGGGTTGAGCCACGGAATTAAAAATCAACCCGGTGCAACTGAGACCGAGAATGAGCATTGTTTTCATAATGGTTCGCTGCGTTCTGATTTCTGATAGTTTTGATTAACTTGATAGGGCGTCGAGCGACGCCTGCACATGCTGCTTCTTCGCTTTCCAGTCTATCAGTCGCTTCTGGTGTTCTTCAAGTACCGCTGGTGGCACCTTCTGTGCGAAAGATGGGTTGGCAAGCTTCTGCTCAACCTTCAGGATTTCTCCATCGATCTTCTCAACCTCTTTTTGCAGGCGCGCCTTTTCCGCCTCGATGTCAATGTGACCTTCGAGCGGCAGGTACAATTCACCGATTTCTGAGCGCGTGGTTGGAGTGCCCTTCTTCGGCTGATAGTTGGGATCGACTTCGAGCGGGTCGGCATTCAGAAGAATTTTGAGAACCGCAACATCATGGGGAAGTATGTCATTGGCCGGCTTGAGCACGAATTTTACCCGCTTGCTCGACTGTATATTTCCTTCACGACGCAGATTGCGTCCTTCGGTCACAAACTCATACTTTTTATTTGTGAACTCCAGATAGCAATCGTCGAGGCCATAATGATCGCGAAAGTCCTGGTCCAAAGCCTTGGGCCACGGTGCGAACATAATGCTCTTGCCCCCCTGATCTTCCGGCATTTCGGAGGAATAACCCATGTCGTGCCAAAGCTCTTCCGTGATGAAAGGCACGAACGGATGAAACAAACGCAACGTGTGCGATAACACGAAATCAAGAACAGCAAGCGTGTTGGCCTTAGCCGCTTCATCTGTGCCATGCAATACCGCCTTGCTCGCCTCCACATACCAATCGCAATACTCGCTCCAGAAAAAACGATAGAGTGTTTGTGTCGCCTCACTGAATTTGTATTCCGCCAGTGAGGTGTTGAGCTCTTCGATCGCCGTATTCAGCCGCAGTAAAATCCATTTATCGTCACCAGTAAGTTTGCTGGGATTAATTTCACCCTGAACTTCGCCATCCTGCATCTGACGAAAACGGCATGCGTTCCAAAGCTTGTTGCAAAAATTGCGTCCCAGTTCGACATCCTTTTCATCGAATAGTACGTCCTGACCCAGCGGCGCTGAACGCATGATGCCAAATCGCAATCCGTCTGCCCCATACTTGCCGATGAGTTCCAACGGGTCTGGCGAGTTTCCCAAGGTCTTCGACAACTTGCGCCCCTGCTTATCCCGAATAATACCAGTTAAATACACGTCGCTGAATGGCTTCTTGCCGGTGTATTCAAAACCAGCCATGATCATGCGGGCCACCCAGAAAAAGATGATGTCAGGTCCAGTAACCAACACGCTGGTTGGATAAAACTTCGCCTTCGTCGCTTCATCCATCGTCGCAAACGGCCATAGCCAGGATGAAAACCACGTATCCAACACATCTGGATCCTGCTTCCAATCAGCCCCCGGTGAGTCCACCTGACACTTCACTTCGTGGCCGCGGTACCAAACCGGAATTTGATGTCCCCACCAAAGCTGGCGGCTGATGCACCAATCCTGGATGTTTTGCATCCAATGGTCGTACACCTTGCCCCAACGCTCAGGGAAAAATCGCATCTCCCCACTGCTGGCAACTTCACGGGCTGGTTGTGTGCTCGGATACTTCAGGAACCATTGCTCGGACAAACGCGGTTCAATCGGTACATCCGCACGTTCGCTGTAGCCTACATTGTTCTTGTACGGCTCATCCTTGTCGTAGCTGCCAAGTTCCTTCAGTTTTTCTGCTGCGGCTTTGCGGGCGGCAAAACGGTCCATGCCAGCGAGGTCTTTGCCTGCAGCCTGGTTCATCGAACCATCAGGATTAATAACTTCAATTACCGCCAACTCATGTCGCTGGCCGATCTCGAAGTCCGCCTTGTCATGCGCCGGGGTTACTTTCAACACACCGGTTCCAAACTCAAAATCCACATGGTCGTCACCGACGATCGGAATCCATTTGTCCACGTGCGGCAACTCAGCGGGCAGGGGACGAATCACATGCTTGCCGATGTATTTCGCGTACCGTGGGTCTTTCGGATTCACTGCGACTGCCGTATCACCCGGAATCGTTTCCGGACGGGTGGTGGCAATGGTCAGGAAGGTTCCTGGATGCTCGGCGATTTCCACTTTGAAATAATAGAGCAAACCATTTTGCTCCTTCATGATCACTTCCTCATCCGACAGCGCCGTGAGCGAAACTGGGCACCAATTCACCATCCGCTTGCCTTTATAAATAAGCCCCTTGTTATAGAGATCTACAAAAGTTTCTGCCACGCGCCGCGAATATTCCGGGTCCATCGTGAACCGCTCGCGCGACCAATCGCAGGAACAGCCCAATTTCTTGAGCTGCGAAATAATGATGCCGCCATGCTTCTCTTTCCATTCCCAAACCCGTTCAAGGAATTTTTCCCGCCCCAGGTCATATCGTTTCAAACCCTCTTCCTTCTTGATCTTCCTTTCCACCATCGTCTGCGTGGCGATGCCAGCGTGATCGGTGCCAGGCAACCAGAGCACTTCCTTGCCTTCCATGCGCGCCTTGCGCGAAAGAATGTCCTGGATGGTATTATTCAATACATGGCCGAGATGGAGAATCCCCGTGACGTTCGGCGGGGGAATGACAATCGAATAGGCTGGCTTCTTTGAAGCAGGATCAGCCACGAAGAGCTTGTTATCCTGCCAGAATTGATACCACTTCGTTTCAACCGCTTGCGGTTCGTATGCTTTTGAAATCTCGGACATAACGCTTTTTGACCACGAATGAACACCAATAAACACGAATGTTAAATCACAATACCAAACGCTCCCATTCAAGCTTTGCGCGTTTGAAGTTTATTATAACCCCAACTCTCAAACCGGTAATTCGAAGATGATTGAGCATCTGGCCGCGCTCCAGTTCTCCAATGCTTGCAATGACCTTGGTATCAACTATGACAGAACCGAATGCAATCAGGTCTGGAATGAACTCACCAACATGTTGGCTTTTGTAAAGTATCTCAAATCTCCGCTGCTGATCGAACGCAATGTGGCGAACCTTAAACTCAACCGATAATGAGTTCTCATAGATCTTTTCATGGAATCCAGGCCCAATTTCATTCAGCACTTCAAGGGCACAACCCACGATCTGGAACACTTCCTCCTTCGAAAGTAATTTATTCGTGTCCATTCGTGGTTGAAAATCATTTCTTCAACAACCCATACTCCATACTATCCACCAATGCCCCGAGGCTCGCTTCAATAATATTATCACTCACACCGACCGTACCCCATTCATCCTTGCCATTGGTGGACTCAATGAAAACACGCGTCTTCGCGCTCGTGCCGCTGCCTGAATCCAGAATACGAACTTTATAATCCGTTAATTGGATTTTCTTCACCTGCGGATAAAACCGTGCCAATGCCTGGCGCAATGCCGAGTCCAGTGCATTCACCGGACCATCCCCTTCGGCAACCGTATGCGCTGCCTCACCTTTTACCAATACCTTGATCATCGCCTGACAAACCGAGATCGATCGATCGCGTCGTACCGTCGTTTCGTAGCCCTCAACTTTAAATGGCGGTTCCTCGTGTTTCAAAAGCTTCTGGATGAGCAGGGCAAGGGATCCTTCCGCCGCTTCGAACTCATAACCTTTATGCTCCAGTTCCTTGATGCGATTCAAAATCAGCTTCAACTCCGGCGTCTCGTTATTGATCTTGAAACCCAGCTCCTGGGCTTTCATGACAATGTTGCTGCGTCCCGCCAGGTCACTGATCAACACGGTGCGATTATTTCCCACGGATGCCGGATCAATATGCTCGTAGCTCGAAGCCAGTTTTTGCACTGCATTGACATGCGTGCCGCCTTTATGCGAGAACGCCGCCGAACCGACCCATGGTTGGCGCGGATTGTGGCGCAAGTTGGCGATTTCATCCACGAACTGTGAAAGCTCCTTCAGCTTGGGCAGCGAAGCCTTCGGCACGCAACTCTTCTTCATCTTGAACGCAACTGTTGGTATCACGCTCGTCAAATTGCAATTGCCGGTTCGTTCCCCATAGCCATTGATCGTGCCTTGCACATGCGTGGCGCCCGCATTGAGCGAAGCCAAAGCATTTGCCACACCCAGCCCAATGTCATCGTGTGTGTGAATGCCGATCTTCACATTCACCTTGCTCCTGGCCACGCGCGTGATCTCCGCAACTTCGGTCGGCAGACAACCGCCGTTGGTATCGCACAACGTCAAAATATCCACGCCCGCTTTTTCCGCCGCGTGCCACGTTGCGATGGCATACTCCGCATCACTCTTGTAACCGTCGAAGCAATGCTCCGCGTCGTAAATTACGAACTTTCCGTTGTCCTTAAGGTAACGGATTGTGTCGGCAATCATCCCCAGATTTTCTTCCGGAGTCGTGCGCAACACTTCCTTCACGTGCATCAACCACGTCTTCCCGTAAATCGTCACCACCGGCGTCTCAGCTTCCAGCAACAACCGCACCTGGTCATCCTGTTCCACTGGCACACCCTTGCGCCGTGTCGAACCGAACGCTGCCAATCGTGCTTTCTTGAATTTCTTCCGCTTGGCCTCCGCAAAAAACTCGATGTCCTTCGGATTCGATCCCGGCCAGCCCCCTTCAATATAATGAACCCCGAATTGGTCGAGCTTCTCGGCAATCCGCAACTTGTCCATCACCGAGAAATTGATGCCTTCGCCCTGACTTCCATCGCGCAGGGTCGTATCATATATTTCGACTTCGGGTTTCATAAAATTCCCCTCAATGGGGAAGGGAATATCTACGGTAAAATTCCCTGGGATGCAAAGAGATTGTAAACTCCCGCCTTCGATTGGATTGCCTTCCATTTCACTCCTTTCCATGCCTGACCCGGCATCTGTGTTGCAATTTTTACTCGAATTAACTCGAATTTCCACTTTGCCGGAGGATAACTCCTTTCGCTCCCCTCCGGTTGCATGGCAGGCCAGGTCGTGCACCACCGCCCCACCTAAATCTGCGACTTCTTTTTTCATACCTCACCAATTTAGCGCAGCGGGTTGGACATACACTGTCCAACCCCCTCGAAATATTTTCCATTGACCCTCAACTGCTTGCGACAGAACAACTCGGCAACTTAGCGTTTCTGCATGCATCAGTCGAACTACACCTGAAAACCCTTGCATCTAGACCTTCGTTCTCTATTCTCCTTCGGAAACAGAACGGACCATTTAATGACGATGAAACAAGGAGACGCACCCCGCCAAAAGGGCGGCAGGAACAGCATGATCATTCGCCCTCTGACGATTATAATGTCCACTATCCTGGTCTTATGCGCTCTTACCACTGTCGCTTCGGCACAACCGATTAACGACAATTTCTCCAACAGCATCCCCATCCTCGAACTTGACTCAACCAACATCGCCACTCTCGCGGGAGCCACGAAGGAACCGGGTGAACCTAACCATGCAGGAGTTCAGGGTATGACCTCGGTTTGGTATTCCTGGACTGCCACCCAAAGCGGGTTGGCTTTTGTGACCGCGATTCACGATGGCTCGGCATGGGATACTGGGATTCTCCTGGCTGCCTATGTCGGTGACTCGGTGGACGCGCTCTCCCCTGTTGGCGATAACCGTTCCTTAGGTTTGCCATTCCTTTTAGACACAATGATTTTTAGAGTCCGCGCCGGCCAAAATTATAAAATAGCCTTCGGCTACCAAAATGCTCCAAACTTCCCGCCGCCCCCTGCGACAAGAAACTTTAAGCTCTCCTTTCAGCCGGCTCCAGATAACGATGATTACGCAAATCCTGTTATTTTGACTGGGATTAACTGTAACCCATCGGGCACGACTTACGCATCCACAGAAGAACCTGGCGAACTAAACTGGGGTGACGACCTCGTTCCAGGATCCGTCTGGTATTCCTGGACTGCTCCTTACACTGGCTATGCCTATTTGCTGAGCGACCCGTTTGATAATTTGGACATTCTGGTTTATACCGGTCCTTCCTTGGTCGGTGTCGGTTTCATTGCAAGATCCTCTCATGGCGAAAACATCAGTTTTCCGGTGGAGGCGGGAACTACATACCACTTCTCAGTTAAAATGTTTAAGAAAATTTCCGCTCGCAATCCTTTTGGCAACCGAAGCGGTCCATTTAGTTTCTCCCTGGGCCAGGCTGCTATTGCTATCGAGGAACCATTCTCCCCATCTAACTTCATTGGCCCCACTAATATTGCTGTCTCCGTTTTTCTGGACCCATCCAACAATAATGTCCGGAAGGTCTCGTTCTATGACGGATCAAAGTTTTTATATGAAGCCGACACTCCGCCTTATTCTTTCTTGTGGAAGGATGTTCTGTCTGGCGTGCATTCCCTCACTGCCGTCTCGGTTGGAGACGTGACGAATGTCTCTTCACCTGTCGTCATCAATGTTCATCCTGCCAACGATCATTTTACCAATCGGTTTCAACTCGTCGGTTCCAATCTTAGCTTTCCAGCATCGCTTGCACTTGCTACCTGGGAGCCTGGCGAACTTTACTTCGGTAATGAGGCAGTGGGAGAAATTTGCTGGTGGACATGGACAGCTCCTCGCAGCGGAACCCTCGTGCTCTCCGCAACTCAAGGCGCTTTGCTCAATGCTTATACCGGCAATGATCTGCAAAACCTGGTTCGGATTGCCGGACACGCTGTCAATTCTTTCGAGTGGGAAGTAATAACACGTGATCCAGTTTATGTTCCTGTTGAAGCCGGTCAAAGTTATCAGATCTCCGCAGATTCTTATTGGGTGATGAATCACGACTTTCGTATTCCTTCGTTTGCGGCCCCTCAGGGCGAATTCACAATAAGTCTGCAAATGCAGCTACCACCACCCAACGACAATTTTGAGAAGCGAATCTTGCTGAATGGTACCGCCATACGAGTGCGCGGTTCCACCCTCGGCGCCAGTTCTCAGCCAAATGAGCCTGCCCATGGTGGCATCGCCCAAGGCAATTCGATCTGGTATTCCTGGAAGGCACCCATATCCGGCAGTGTCTCTCTGGCCACAAATTCCATCGTCATCAAAACCAATCAGGAGCTGTCTCCCTACGGTTTCCCGGTGCCGTGGACTCCTACACCTATTGACACGATAGTCTCGACATTCAGACCCGATTATCCGGTATTTGCCGTCTACACCGGCTCCTCGCTTGCCACACTGACAAATATCTCCAGTGGTCCTCTGGTCCGCTTCGATGCCGTCGCCGGCCAAACCTACCAAATCGCTGTCGATGGCAATCAAGCCAACCCTGCCAACCTCCAGTTTTACCTCAACGAAGTTCCACCTGCAGCCAATGACAATTTCTATCTCGCTCCCTCAATCTTCGGCAACACGCAGGTCTCCGGCTCCAACCTCGGCGCTACAACTCAACCGGGCGAACCCGCAAGCAATGCAGGCGACACCAGTGGTCACTCAATCTGGTGGACCTGGCGTGCACCTTACTTCGGAGTTTGTTCGATCGACCTTTGGCAAAGTGACGATTGGCGCTCCCCAATCACAGTATTTGTCGGTAACCTCGGCACACTCAAACCGGTGGCGTCCGGGCATACAGGAGGCGTCACCTTCTTTGCAATCCCTGGTGTCCCTTACCACATCTGCGTCGGCTCCGACAACGGCTACACCGGTAACATCCGGATGAACATCCGTGAATATCCTTACCACCCGGCACCAATTTTATTTGGCGGGTTAACAGGCACAGGCCCAGGAAAAACCAGATAAGCTAACTTGCGTTCTCAGACTCAAATCTGCTCCGTCAAACGGCCTGAACATGCCAATTGCGGATCGGAGGAGGTCTTTGGTCTGACCATGTGCAGTGTGCTTGACCGCATCGACCGCTCATTGGCGGACGAAAATCCCGTGTTTGTACATTGCTGGGCGCGCAGGGGACGCACTGGCACTGTGATTGGCTGTCATCTGATGCGCCACGAACTTGCCACCTCAGAAAACGTGATCAGCGAAATCTCGGATCTTCGACGTTACATGCCTTCCGGTCGCGATTCCTCTCACCACACCCCCGAACAAATTCGCATGGTGAGGAATTGGAAGAAGGGCTTCTGACGCTTCTAACCGAATTGGGGTTGGCTTACCAATAGTTCGAATTCACACTCACCGTCGCGTTCTGTAACTGCGAAATGTTGGTTGGAAACCTGAAATCCTGCACATGGCCGTCGCCAAAGAGTGTGGGGAGTTGCGTTCTGCCGCTGAAACTGTGCCAGATACTTCTGGGATCGGTATTTACGCGGTCTCCGAACCACGGCCAGTCGCTGAGAATTAATTTGCTCGATGGCTTGGTCGCAATTTCAGTGGACTTGATGGAGTTTGTAACTCCTGCCTGGCCGCCCACATGTTGCACACCCCATTCATTGGCTTTCCACGTCATTAAATAGCTGTTGCCCCAGTTGCTATAGCAATTGAAAATGCCGGGATACAGCGAATCCCCTCTGTCAGATGGACAGCGGTAGAGATCCAGATTTTTGGTATAAGCATTCAAGGGTCGCAGTTCGGGAGGCACAAGCCCACTATGGATAATTCCCGCTGGAGTCCCCAAGGCTCCGCCCCACGATGCCCAGTGATCGTAGATCGGATAAAACTCGGCGCTGTCATCCGCGTACATAATCAGCGCCAGTCCAATTTGCTTTTGATTGCTGATGCATTTGGTCAGGTTGGCCTTCGCTTTGGCGCGTGCCAGCGCCGGCAACAGCAGGCCTGCAAGGATGGCAATAATGGCAATCACCACCAATAATTCTATCAGAGTGAAAGCGATGTTCCCTCGCTCATGCTTTTTGTAACGCAGAATACGACAAAACATGTCCTTGGTTTTCATGGCTTTTCTGAATGCTAACTTCTTTGCTGGTCTTGGGTTGTCAACCCTCGTGCATTGCCCACTATCCTGCGGCGGGCAATGCCGGTGGGTTGATTGAAATTCCTACTGCACTCTTACCCGATAAAACTTCCTCGCTGCACTGGCAGAAACGGAATAAGGGCTCGTCGCTGCCGTTACATCTGAATATGGACCGGCCGCTTCGTCCGCTTGTTGCAAGGTGCCGGTGGCCCAATTCAAAATTAGATTGGAACCCGACAGCGTCGCACTGATTTTCACCTGCGGAGCCGAGGCCGCTGCATAAAGGGCATCCAACTCAGCTGGCGCCAGCGCCCGATCGAAAATCATCGCTTCATCAATTTGTCCATAGAAACGACGTGGGCTGCTGGCGGTGCCGGCTGTGTCCCATCCCACATGGGTGGCGCTGTCAGAAAAGGCGACAGCTGTGTGTGCCGCCACATTGGTTGCCATGACTGTCCCGGTGCTGTCATGCAGGTATAGGATCGCCTGGTTTGGCTGGACAATCAGCGCCGCCAATACCCATTGTGAATCCGGCACTCCCACTCCGCTCGCGAAGTTGAAGTAGGTGTTGTTCCAGTGATATTCCAATACATCCCCGCCGCTGTTCGGGTCCTGCTTGATCCCAAACCCGTTCGCCCCGGCGAGTCCGCGATAGAATATGATTCCGGCGTAAGCTTCCTGAGCCAGGGGTTTATTGATCCAGGCCGCCATCGTGACACTCACCGGCGCATTTGTATTGAAGTTCAATGCCGGCACCAGAATATCCGTGCTCAGTCCGTCAAAAGTGGGGGCTGGATTCGGGTTCTCGAAATTGGCGAAATCCGGAGGCACCGGGCCGGAACCTCCGACGAAGGCTCCTTCATAGGTTCCGTTGCCCGCGACCCCAAGGTTGCCCAAATTGAAGGCCAGGTTGGTACCGGATCCTGCCTCATCGAATCGATAATAAATTACCGGATTCGCATTCAACACCGCCGCGCCATAGCTGCCGTCAGGCAGAGAGGTCACTGTGAGCGAGGCTGATGCGCTGTTGGTGGTTCCCAGACTGTTGCTGATGGTAACGCTGTAGTTGCCAACGTTGGCGGCGGTCGGATTTATCACAGTTAAGGAACTGCTGTTGGCTCCGGCAATCGGTGTCCCGTTGAACTTCCATTGATAATTCAACGGCTGTTGTCCCACTGCGCTGATACTGAACGTGGCGCGTTGGTGCAGATAGACAGTCTGACTGACCGGTTGCTGGTTGATAATTGGCGGAGTGATCGCCAGAACACTTAAAGTGACGTTGCTGCTCTGAGCCGTTCCCTGCGGATTGGTTCCGACCACATAGTAGGTGCCGGAATTTGCCTGAGCGAGATTGTTAAGCGCTAGGGAAGTGTTGGTCTGACCGGTCAATGGCGTGTTGGGAGCTTTGTACCATTGGAGGGTTAATGGTGCCTGACCATTCGGGATACTGAAAAGAGTGATATTATCACCGACATACAAGGTGACATTGCTCTGCAGCATGTTTATCTGCGGTAACCCAACCGGCAGAATCGCCATGTTCGGCGCTGCATACATTGTATTTGCCGAACCTCCACTGGTGGCCGCTGCCGGCCAGGCAGACCCAACGAACCGACCGATGCGCTGGCTCGGATCGCCATTTCCGACGTAATATGAATTCCAATTCGTCGGCGAGAACACGTCTGGCCAGAAGTCTCCATCACCGGAGAAAACTTCGCCCAACAAGACGTAGGTCGTGTTATTAGTAAGCACAATAGGCGGGTTGAGTGCCATCCACCGATAACCGTTCGTGTAATAAGCGTCGGTGCCTGCAGGAACAATCACTGAAGCCAGAAGTGTTCCACTGATGCTGAAGATTCCCACATGATGATCCCGATTTAGACCATCGCCGCCTGAGTCTGCAAATCCCAAGTGCGTCACCAACGCATCCGTTGGTCCGACCGGGAATTGTCCGCCCACACTACCACCGGCCGCACTATTAGGAGGGTAATCATCGCGGTTCGGAGTGCGGCTCTCATACAACACCTGCATCGTCGGCGCCCTGTTCGGTTGCACAGTCAGCGTGGCAACGATGCTCGTGATCACATGCGGCGCAGAGTTCGCAAAATTGGAAACAATGCAGGAATAAGTCTCTCCACTATTTGTGCTGCTGACAGCAGCTATGCTGTAATCAGTGTTGGTGGCTCCTGTAATCGGAGTTCCATTCCGGGTCCATTGATAGGCAATCGGCGGCGTTCCAGTGGCTGCCACTGTAAACGACGCCGCATAATTCTCGGGCACACTGATGCTTGCGGGCTGCTGAGTGAAACTAACCGGGGTATCGGCCAACACGGTTAATGTTACAATGCCGCTCTGCGCAGTTCCAACGGCGTTGCTGGCAATGACATAGTAGTCACCCGCATCCGCAGCCGTCAGCGTCGAAAGCACCAGCGATGAATTGGTTTGTCCGACAAGCAATGTGCCGGGCGCCGATCCCTTATACCATTGCGCCGCCACCGGCCCTTCGCCGTTGACTATCGCCGGAATGGTTACGCTCAGACCCGCGTATTGGGTTACCGAAGTCTGCAACATGGACGCAATCACCGGCCCCACCGGCAAACTCGCCAGATTGGGTGCGCCATAGGTGCCGTTTGCGGTCGAGGTGCTTAGCGGGGAACTCGGCCAGGCCCCGCCCGTAAAACGTCCCTGACGCGAGGCAGGACCATTCGTGCCAACGAAATAGGGATTCCATTGGCCGGGTATGAAAATATCCGGCCAGCCATCGCCATCATTGGCGAACACCTCAGCTTCCAAAATGTAAGTAGTGTTTGGGCTCAATACAAACGGCGTGTCCAGAGCCACCCAGCGATAACCATTTGTCAGCAGCGCGCTGGTTCCAGCTGGCACCGTGACGGAGGCAAGCAGTGTGGTGGCATCAGCTGAAAAAATGCCAACGCGATGATCTCGGTTGAGACCATCTTTGTTCATGTCATAAAATCCAAGATGCGTGACAGGAACCGGCGTGCTTCCGGAAGTGAACAGTCCTCCAACGATGCCGCTGGAGGCACTGTTGTAATTATCCCTGGTTCCATCCCGTGTTTCATGCAGGAACTGCGCCGGCAATGCCTGATTGGGTATCACTGTAACTGTGGCATTGGCACTGGCGAGCGTATGCGCGGTTGCTCCTGCAAAGTTGGAAATCACACAGGAATAAACATCCCCATTGTTCGAGGTGCTAGCGGCTGCCAGCGTGTATAATTTATTTGTCGCAGCTGAAATGGGCGTGCCGTTGCGAGTCCACTGATAGCTGACCGCCGGGCTGCCTGAGGCAACGATGCTAAATGAAACGCTGGAGCCCTGGAGAATGGTAAGGCCTAGTGGCTGCACCGTGATGCTCGGAGCTTGCTCACCTGTGTTCACAGTATTCGGACCCACCTGAAAATTTCCAACCACCTGCCCGGGCGTGAGCACTTTGTTGTAAATTCGAAACTCATCGAACTCACCAGCCAGGCCGCCGTCTCCAACACCTCCCTGCGAGCGACCGAGCCACAGATTGACGTCATTAATGGCGTTGATGGAGTTGGTGGCGAACACAGCAGCCACCCGGGTGCCGTTTTCGTAAGCAATGATTTGACCGGTGCTCTCCTGCCAGGTGACCACCACATGCCGGTCCGTTTGAAATGAGTTCATCATGAAAACGTCACCCGAGGTGGAACCATTGGTGCTTCCGTCGGGCAGCGGATCGCGATGTTGCCATCCCAATCGTCGTTGATTGACACCTGTGCTCATCTGCGCAGAGTAATAAAGCGTGTCCGGGCCTGTTGCCCCCGCTGCCGGATAACCTCCTGGGCCGGTCAACTCCATGCCGGGAATGCCATTGGTGCCAACGGATCCAAAATCAAATACGCGCGCCCAACTGAGGCTTTGCCCTCCAGTATTCTTATACCAAACCTCGATGCTGACTTCGCCGGAACCACCGTTGTTCGTGCCGTTGACGGATAGCAATCCATTAGGGAAGTCGGCGTATGCAGTGGTATTTTGTGCCCCACCAGGCAGCACCAGCCTCCCGTTGGCATATTGACCAACCGTCTGCGTCGCACTCAATCCCTGAACCACACCGTCAGCTGTGCCCGCGGAATCATGAATTGCCAAACCCGTCGCATCGTTGGTTGCTGGCTCGTTGAACGAATAACGATGCGTCGGCCCACTGGTCAAAAATTGCGATGTCGGACCTGGTGAAATGAATGTCGCCTTTTCAGTATTGAAGTTGGCCAACACCTGGGCCGGAGTCAAAGCTCCATCATGGATGCGCACACGGGCTATGCCCAGCGTCGCAAAGGCAGGAGCAGTGCTGATCACGCTATTGGTCCATTGCGCAGCCAGGCTGATGCCGGCATTCGTGGCGATGTTCAATGTGACCTGTTTGCTGTTGGCCAGCGCGCCATCAACATAAACGCTTTCGTTTGTCCCATCGTACGTGTAGGCCAGATGGTGCCAGCGGTTGTTTAATGGTGTGCCACCAAAGTTGTCCCAGCTGATATCATTCGCGGTTCCCGTGTGCGTGACTGCACCCAACCCGGCATTATAGCCATATTCAAATGCCATGTTTTGCCCCGTGGTCCCGCGTCTTCCCCAGGCCACCATGCATTCATCGTCTGCCACGGAAGGATTGTAAGCCCAAACCTCAATCGAAGCCGTGGCATTGCTGCCCACGAGTCCGGATGGCGGAGGAATCAACGCTCCCCCAATTCCGTTCACCAATACCATGTAATTAGTGCCAACAAACTGAATCCCATTTACTGCGTTGGTGGCTCCAACAAACACGCCACCGGGCCGGGTTTCAAAATAACCACCCAACGTTCCGGAGTTTGTAATATCACTCACTGCACCTGGCGGGAGAGTAGTCGCATCGATGTTTACGAATAAACTCCCAGCCGTTTGGATTTGAGCCTCAGCGGAGGCTGATGCCATAAGGCTGGCCATTACAAATCCGCTAATCGCTTTCTTTGCCCAAACCATGCGTGCAACCTTGCGCACGCATTGCTCGATGGGTGAGGAGATGAAGGTTTTCATTTTGAATTACATTTGCTTGTAATCGAAATTTTTCTGAGATAAGGCTCCTGCCTTTCTGAATAACCAGACAACTTGCTTCCCTGCGCACAATAAAGGTGTACAAAACGGCCTGGTTGCCTTACATTCAGTGGTTGATTGCCAGAAACTTTACACGTTGAGCAACCTGTAGGCAAGAAGAAACAGGAAAGGTAACTGAAATTTAATGGATCTGTAACCTTGTAACCTGCTCAAGCTACTTAGAATCGTCACTGATTTGATTAAGGGACAATCTGCTTCTGCATGCGGCAGACCTTGAATTGATTTTATCGGACTGAATTTCTTACCTAACGCCTGAAGTTCGGCATCACAAAACAATACGCATCAAACCAAATCTCACTCGACGCCATATCTGACAACACTATGGTAGCAGGACAACGCGATAAAATCGTTGCGCACTGGAATCGATGATATCAGTTGCCGTTACTGTGTCATTGGTCGCGTTGATAATGCTGCCAAAATTGATCCAATTGATCGAAGCGAGATTGGCATTGAACTGTACTTGATACCGTTGTCCCGCCATCGCTCTCCAATCGAGCCTCAATGTCCCGTTTGTCATTCTTATAGACTGAAATACCGGTTGGGCAATGATTGTGAGATATGCGTTGGTGCTCATCACTGAACCAAGCGTATTGCTCACGGTTACCGAATAATTCCCTGCGTCACTCAAACTCACATTGTTAAGGAATAAGATTCGGGTGGCCGATCCGGAAATATTGGGACCGTCGCTCAAATTGGTTCCATTCTTTTGCCATTGGTAGAATAGTTGTGGCGCACCGGAAATCGCCACACTGAACATTACGTCCCCACCCGAAGCCACCACTTGGCTGGCCGGTTGACTGGTGAACAGGGGCGAGGAAGTAATGCTCAGCTTGAAGATGGTGCCACGCGCGCCCGTCCCGCCGGTTGTGGTTGTTCCGTAGAAAGCCCCGTCCGGACCTTCCACCAGGGCAGAATTGGGATGCGCACCGCCATCAATGCCATCGAAAGCAACGAGTGTTGTCAACGTTCCATTTGGAGCGAGCCTGAAAACGGTGCCGTTAACAGGAGAAGCACCGGCTTGCAATCCGCCCGACATGGCGCCATAGGTGGTGCCATAAAAATTGCCGTCACTGCTTAAGATCAACCCCGCTGAAGGATAAGTGCCGTTGCTGTACGTCGGTCCAAAAGTATACAAGAGGGTCAGTGCTCCATTCGTTGTAATCCTGAGGGCCGTGCCTTCCTGTTGGAAATTCATGCCCGCAAGGTTAGTGCTGCTGTATTTCGTCACCCCGTAAAGGTTGCCGTCTGTGCCCTGAACCAGCGCCCCCACCGGCGCAAAGCCGTCCGGACCGCCACTGAAAGAATAAAAGTTTGTCAGGGTGCCTTCCGGCGTTATTTTGAAGACCGTACCGTAGCCATAAGCGCCACCACCACTGCTCATGCCGTAGAAATTCCCATCCGCGGCCTGGCATAAAGCTCCCACGGGAAAGGTGCCTTGGGTGTCGGTAAATGAATGAAAAGTGGTGAACTGTCCACTCGGTGTTATTCTGAATATGCCGCCATTGGACACATCGCCAGCGGACCCGTAAAGGTTTCCATCCGTTGCCAGTAACAATGGAAAGGCAGGGGCATAGCCATCACTTTCGCCTATGAAGGAATAGAGATTGTTGTAAGTGTAATCAGGGGCCAGCTTGAAGATATTTCCTGCTCCATTTGTCCCGCCATTTTGGGTCGTGCCATAAAAATTCCCATTCGTGTCCTGCACTAGCGTCGCCAAAGGAGCAAAGCCGGGTGTCGGTTCGTCGTTGCCAGTAAATGAAAGCAAAGCGGTAAACTGACCGTTCGTGGTGATTTTGAAAATCGTCCCGAAAGCGCCTGACCTCGTTGCGCTGCCAGATGCGGTAGTGCCGTATAGATCGCCATCGTTGGCTCGCATCAAGCCATTTGGTTGCCAACCACCACCGCTTTGGCTGAAAGAGTGCAAGACGGCAAGCCGCGTTCCCGTTGCACTGACTGGAATGACGGATAGCGTTGCCCCGCTGCTCATAATGACTGCGAGATGATTGCTCACCACCACGGAATAAATCCCGTTATTAGTTTCGATAACGCCGCTCAATGTCAAACTGCTGCTGGCAGAACCCGAGATACGGGCGCCGTCAACCAGGTTTGTCCCATCCTTTTGCCAATGGTAGCTCAATGGCAGACTGCCGAGAGCCGCTGCATTGAATGTTACTGTTGCTCCAGGTGTAACTGTCTGGTTGGTGGGTTGCATAGTAAAAAGAGGCGGAGCAACGATAACCTGAACTGTTGCTCCGTCGCTCGAGACTGAACCAAAGCTATTGCTGACGATGACCGAATAAACTCCCGCATTAACTGAGGCCACGTTGGTGATGCTCAACGTACGCCTGTCTGGGCCAAAGAGATTGCCGCCATCCACAAGATTGCTCCCATTCATCTGCCATTGGTAGGAGAGAGGTATGCCACCGGAGGTTGCCACAGAAAGAAGAATATTCGTTCCTGAATAAACCGTCTGGCTGGCGGGTTGGGCCGTGACCTGCAATGGGCCATCGAGATGCAATCGAAAAATAACACCTTGGTCTGTGGCCCCGCCATTTTGAGTCGTGCCATATAAATTGCCGTCCGCACCTTGTGTCAAGGCGGTGATGGGATTGGCGCCATTGTAACCATTAAATTCCACCAGGTTGGTCAGCCTGCCATCAGCTGATATTCTGAACACCGTGCCATAACCATAATCGCCCCCATAAGGCGTGGTTCCATAAAAATTGCCGTCGGTTCCTTGAATCAATCCTGCAAAAGGATGAGCGCCGTCACTGCCTCCTGTGAATGAATGCAGGTTTGTGAAAACGCCAGCAGGACTGATCTTGAAAATCGTGCCATTATTATAACTGCCCCCGCCTGCCACGGTACCATAAAAATTTCCGCTCTCATCCTGCAACAGCGTGGCGTATGGAAACGCCCCTCCAATGTTGCTTAGGGGAACCAACGTTGTAAGGGTTCCGTTGGTGGTCATTTTGAAAACGATCCCGCCATCAAAGTTTCCTCCCTTGAAAGTCGTGCCATAAAAACTCCCATCCATCCCTTGAATCAACCCGGCATGAGGAAAACCGCCATTGACATCAACGAATGAAACCAGGGTGGATAGAACACCGTTCGTATTCATTTTAAAAGCGGTGCCATGACCGGCATTCCCACCTTGAGACGTGGTGCCGTAAAGATTGCCATCCGTCGCGAAGGTGAGCCCCGCATACGGAAAATCACCATTGGTTATATTGAATGAAACCAGTGAGGTAAGAAGACCGTTGGTGCCCATTTTGAAAACTGTGCCGTTGCCGGTAAGGCCGCCTCCAAACGTCGTCCCATAAAGATTGCCGTCCATCGACTGAACCAGCGCGGCCTGTGGATGAGCACCATCCGCTTGTCCAGAAAATGAATGAAGGTTTACAGGAACGCCGCCTGGGGGCATTTTGAAAACCGTGCCTGATCCATCCAATCCGCCACGCTGGGTAGTGCCATAAAAATCGCCACTTGTGCTTTGCATAAGGGTGTTGGGATTGGCGCCATCGGTACCTCCGGTGAACGAATAAAGAGTGGCCATGGTAACTTCAGGTGTTGTTGTTGGCAGGACGGTGAGGGTTGCCTCTGAACTTGTGACCGAGTTCAACGCGTTACTGACGATGACGGCATAGATTCCGGCGTCGACAGGAGATGCGTCGGCGATGGCCAGCACACTGGTGTCCGAACCAGAGATATTGCCGCTATTGGTTATGTTCGTCCCGTTCCTCTGCCACTGGTAGGACAATTGCGCATTCGCGGCGGTTCCCACGGCGAATCTGGCTGCTGCCCCCGACAGCACGGTCTGGTTGGAAGGTTGGGTTGTGATAATCGGCGGCGTGATGATATTCAGGATGAACTGGCGGCTTTGTGCAAAACCGTTGTTAAGATTGGTGAACCAGACCTTGGCAACGTAGCTTCCGGCCAACAAATTACTGGCCGTGGAATTCAAGCTAAAAGTCACGGTCGCAGGCGAATTAGTCGCAATGGTGCCGGCAGTAGGGGAAACATCCAGCCAGGCCGAAGAATTGGCTGCCGACCAATTGACGGGAAGTTCTCCAAATGTCGTCAACGCATAATTCTGTGCGGCAGGATTGAACGGTCCGCTCGCCGCGCCCATGGCAGTCACAATGGTCGCCGGGGTGATAAGCAAAGAATCAGGTGGCCCAAGAAGTGCCGAAATCAAATTGCTGCCATTGGGCGTTCCCCAGCCTGTGCAAAGATCATAACCCGTGACAGCAAAGAATTTGTTGGGACTGCTGGAATTTGTGTTATTCCCGCTCACCACATCATGGAAATTAATCGCAAAGTCCGGCCGTTTTCCGATGGCGTAAATGGCTGGATTGATAAATCCCACGCTGGCTTTGCCACTGGCCGCAGCCTGCTGGTTAACCAGTGCCGTGAAGCCAGCCCATAATGGCGCTGATGCGCTTGTGCCGCCGACTACACCTTGCTCGCCATTATTGGCGACGATCCAGATGATGGAATCGGCCAGACAGGCGACGTCTGGAATGTTCCGCATGGTCGTAGAACCCTGGTTGGCTGGGATGCCTATTCCTTGTTGCCAGGCCGGAAGCGCATAGGTTGTGCTGATGCCTCCGCCGCTTAAGGGCCAGGCGGTTTCTGAGGTCCATGCGCCGCTGGGATTGGTTGTGGTCAACGACGTGCCGCCAACAACCGTAATGAACGGATTGTCGGACGGTGGGAAGATTGCTCCGGACCACGCACCCAGGTCACCCGAAGCCTGGAACATGGATTGCCCCTGGGCTGCGAATTGTTGGAATATCTGGTCGCGTCCCGCATCCACTTGTGAACCGAAACCCCATGAGCAACTAAGCTGCCTGGCCTGATTGTCTGTCGCCATTCGATTCAAAACGTCGTTGGGACTGTTTCCCTCATAGACAATCACCTTCGATAACGCGGGCGCCATGGAAATAACCATTTCAATATCGAGTGCCACTTCCACGTTGTTGAGACCGGCAGAAGCGCCACGGCCATTCAGAAGGACATTCGTTACAGTTACATTTGGCAATCCGGTCAAGGCCTCGTACTCGGCAATGTCACCTGGAAAATATCCATCCAACTCAAACAACCCCACCGCCTGTCCCGACCCATCGAGCGTAACACCGGGAGCATAGGCGGCGCGAAAATCCTTCCCGATAAAATTGCCTCTTGGCCCGGAGCCGGTCACATGAGGTGTCGCATTTAGGCTTCGGTGAAAAGCATTTTTTAAATTCATAGGACGCGGCAACACGTAGTTGTCAAGTCCGCTTACGGACAGGATGGATAGGGTTCGGTCAAATGACGGCTCGGTATCCGGTGCGTAAAAGGTACGACTTTCCGTCGGATGCTGATAGGTCCGAAGCCCGATCTGAAAAACCTTTTCAATGTTCCCTACACCTCCATTCACATCCACCAAAGTGCGATTGGGATGAGTGCCGGTAACCGCGAGGCCCTGGCTTTTCAGATAAGTTAAAAGCGTCTGATAATCCTTTTCCGTGGGGCCAAACTGTTGGGCAAACTGCTCTGAGGTGAGATAACGATGATAATTGGTGCTGGTTGGATCGTAAATCTGTTGCAGCAGGTTGGTCAAAATCTCCCGGTTGCGCAAGGGCAGGCTGATGCTGAGGTCAATGCTCTTGCTGGCGGAGAGCTTGCTCACCGGTTGGAGATGTCGAACTGCCGTGGGCACGTGATTGCGCAACGTTTGCCTTTCGACGGCCCAAACAGGCGCCATAAACAAAAAGCTGAACAGAACCGCAACGGCGCTGATAACCATTAATCTAGCTTGCGCTTTTCCAAAAACTTCCCCGGGGATTCTAGTTTTCATAAAATGGAATAAATTCAACAATCCCGATGAAGTTTCCCTTGTGACCTAATCATCCTTTGTATGTCCCGCCTACGGAACATGGAAACAGCGCGAACAAGAGTGGCAAACACCTCATTTAGACATGGTAGAGAAATAAAACTCTGACTCAAGCCTGAATTGCCAATGCAAACCTGCATGGCCACATGCCCGGTAGAATCTGGCCGTTTAAAGCCGGCAGCAGCATTTTGTGTGTATGGCACACATGGCAAATCGACTAATCGACCGTTTAATCTTTAAGTTGTTTTGGCTTACTGCGGGGCACAAAATGGGTTCGAAGAAACCTGCAAAATTATCGGACGGGCTTGCTCTTTGGCATCACGAAACAATACGCATCATACCGAATCTCGCTCCACGCCAATTCCGGCAACGGCTGTCCTGGAAACAACGGTATCTTCATTGGCGTGAATTTCACCTTCACCCGAATCTCTGAGCGCCCTTCGGTGAGATCGCCTGGAATCAGAAACTCGTCATCTCGAAATCGCCGATTCGACGTTTGCACAGTGTGCTGCGTTGCCCCGAGCTCCTCCTTGGGATTGGAATAAACGCACGTATTGCCTCCCGCGAGATACCACGTGCCCGCCAGCTTCCAATCAGAGTCAATTATGGATTTGCCGCTGTGTGAAACTTTGGCCACGTAAACCTCCGCTTTCTGGTTTGGAAACGAATAATCCAGCTTCCGACGCAATAGCACGCCCAGGTTCTTTCGTTCCAACTTCATTGTGAATTCAGAACTGCCGGTAGTCTTGCGCCCTATATCAGTGCTGGCCGGATAAATCTCCTTCCCCTTCCAGTTATCAATACCCCATTCATATCTCGACGTAATCTCATAAGGCTTCGTTGCCTCCGGCGAATCATATCGATGCAACTGCTCGCTCGCTTCATTGCCCATCTGCAATGTATCCGTCTTCACCAGCGATGGACTGTTCAACCCATACCAATACGTCACAGTCTCATAATGCTGGGTTGATTGGTTCTCGCCACCATGTTCCAGGCGGATCAACGCGTTCTTTCCAAACGGCATCAAATCCGCCAGCAGAAACCGGTAAGCGGAATGAATCTTGTCCTCATCGCACTTCGCTTCCTCAATTTTGCGCGCGCCCACCGGATGCCCGGCAAAGGGCAACGTCATGTTGCGTCCACCCCAGTAGTCACCACCGCCACCCCATTCCTCGGTGCCGGTGCCTTGCGCCTGTGGTGTTAAACTATCATCAAAGAAAAATCGCGGATCGCCTTCCAAGGTTCCCAAATCATTTTGATGGGTAAAGATAAACGATGTTCCCACTAGGCTCCCTGACCAGTCACCCCCACCTTCTGTCTTGCGCGTTTCAAGCAGGACCAAATCCTGTCCTGGTTCCGGATGCGGATGATCCTGGTATGTTGCATGAAAATAGCCGACTTGATTCGCTGGCTCTTTGTAAGGCGCGAAACGCGCACTCCACTGAATATCGCTGACCGAACTCTTCCCATCACCGATCAGTTGAATCAATGCCGACTTCAAAAATGGCATTGGAAAGTAACAGGCGAGATGCACCCGCTCCTGATCAAACTTCACCACCATCGGAAATGATTTCACCAGATATTCCCGGTCATCGCGGTTATAGAGGGTGCCGGCTCCAAAGAAGAGGGCAATCGGCGCTTCGACTGACGAGTAGGGGAGGTCATCCCAGGTGATCCTGATTTTGCATCGCCCAAACTCAATCGCCTTATCCTTTGGGACGGAAAATTCCAATGCGCGCAGCATTTGCGGCTTATCCGTTCTGCGTTCGACTCCAACTGTTCCGCCGCCGGAGAAACTCCATGTGCCAGCCTCGCGCGTGATTCCCAACTTCCTGCCTTCGCGTGTTTCCGGTTGCGGCACAAGATCGCTTCCCACTCGATTGATCAAATCCAACACATCCTGCTCCGGCTTCATCTGCTCATTCCATGAGCGAATCGGCCGCGAAAGCTTCGTGCCTCGGACATATTTATCGTAAATGTAATAACCGGTGCCGTAATGCGTGCGGGAGTAGGCCATCTGAAATGATTTCTCAAATGGAATCGGAACCCACATCAGGTCAGCTCCTTTTGTAATCGACCAGGTCCACGTCAACGGATTTGGAAAGGCATCTCCTGGCATGAAGACCGAATTCTCCGCCGGTTTATTTGGATTTGCCGTGCTGGTTTCCTGCACCACGTAATCCGTTGCATCCACATTGTAATGCCATGGGCTCCCATGCCAGTGATTATACCGCGCGAAATAAAGCACACCCGGGCCCGCGACATCCAGGCTCACATTGTAATCGTCGGCGAGTTGATAGAGGAAATGGCTTGCATCCGCCCCTTCATTTCCACCCCGCCGGTCATACGTGCTCCGCATATACGCGCGTTGGCCAATGTGTTGATAGGGCCAACGTTCCCACATCCGATATGTGTCCAGGCCAACGGGAATCATCGGCGGTTCTTCCGCCTGCACAGTGACTGTAAGCAGGAGCGCGAAAACAAGTTGGAGCCTCAGGTGCATGTTCAGGCAATCATTTGCAAGTGCCCAGCATTTGTCGAGTGCCAAACGAGTGCACAACTCAAGGTTTTTCGACGGCGCGGTAGAAGCGATAAGGGAAATTCGTTGCGTTCGGGTCTGCAAGCTGGATCAGACTGGAAGGCCCCGCGTTCGTGCCAAGCGAAATCCAATTGGTAAAATCGCTGGTTCCCTGGAAGATGTAGGTCTTTCCGACCTGGCCTGATAATTGCAATTGGAATGCGCCATTAGTGAAGTAACCCGTCGAAGTGAAAAACAATGCAGGTTGAATTGTAAACAGCGCGTTGATCGCGACGCTGTTATTGAAGCCAGTTTCGAATGCGCTCGCAGTGACCATGGCGCTGTTGGTGAGCTGGAACGGTCCCGAATAGAGCTGTGAATTCGTGGTGGGCAGCGTGCTGTCCAGCGTATAGCGAAGCGCCGCATTCGGATCAGGATGTTGCAACTGGATGGTTGCCGAATTGAAGAATGTGCCGCCCGCAGGGGTCAGGGTGGGTGGCTGGAGTGCTGGCGTTCCGGGCAGGCTGTTAATCCAGGCGGCGATTAATTGGACGGAGTTGGTATCAACAAGATTACGTGCCAATGGCGGCATTTTGATGGTTGAGTCGGTGCTGTTCATCCGGCCATGAATCACCGAGCGCCAGATGTCCCGTGGCACGATGAGTCGGGCATTGTCATAGCCCAACGTGCCTTTAACGGGTACCACATTGATAATGTTTTGATTGGTCAACGGCGTGTCGTAACGTGCGTCGAACGTGATGCCGCTGCCGCCGGGGCGATGACACTGGGCGCAGTTGGCATCGAGATACGAGCGGGCGCGATCCTCCAGTGGGACGGCCTGGTTGGTGGTGGCTGCGAGCTTCGTGTAGCTGTTGATGCCAGACTCGTCGATGGCGGGATTGAAAAGTCCCAACCGATTAAGCGTGCGGAGTTGATTGTCCGTCACACCAGAAGCAGGATAACTGAAGTTCCCATTTAGCTGCCGCGTCTTGACGCCCAGCACGTAATTGGCACTCGGGGTGTGACAGGTCAGGCAATCCTGTGGACTGGGATAATACCAGGTTTGTGTCCTGATACCGGTGGAAGTGGTGACGAGGATGTTTTCACTTAGGCTGGTGGTAAGGAGGTCCGCGTCGCTGTTATCAGCCCGCCATTTGTAGCTAACACCATAAACAGTGCCGTTGATGTCGCGCACAAGGAGGCGGGTTTCAAGGCGGCGTTTGACGCTTGGGTTCGTTTCATCGGTGATTAGGTCGAAGTGTTTGACGAACACCGTGCCGGCCGGGAAAGTCCATTCGCCAGTGGGAGCAAAACCGATTTGTTGGGTTGGAGTATAAGGTGCGCCGCTATTGGGCACCGCCATCCAACGGGTTTTCACCGCGCCGTCGGACCACAATGGAACATTGACATTGTAAGGCACGAGTCCATTGGCAGGATTCATGGTGGTGGTATTGGTAAAGACGCCTGTTTGTGAAAGTGCTGGCGGTATTGAACCATTAAATGTGGTTGGCAAGTTGAGGAACGGTGTGACTGTTGCGCGAGTGGTTAAGCCGTAAGGTTGTCCTGTGCCGGTGGTCACGGTAACAGAGACCGGGGCGGAAGTGGTGGCCAGACCCGTCGTGTCGGTCGCAACTGCTGTAAGCGTGTAAGCACCCGCCGCCAGGCCGGTCGCGGTGATGGTATAAGGACTATTACTCACACTGCCGAGCTGAATTCCATTGTTATAAAAATTTACTGCAGCAATCGCGTTGTAGGGACTTGTGGCAACTGCACTCAGCGTGACGCTCGCACTGGCCGTAAACGAGGAGCCGTTGGTTGGAACGATTAAGGAAATAGCCGGTGGCGGATTGGTGACAGGGTAAAGCTGGGTTTGTGGGATGATGGCCTTGGCCGTGGAAGGACTGCTCCAGGAAAGTTGTGCCACTACGGTCACTGCACCTTCAAAAAATTCCATCCTGACGTTGTATTTCTGTTGCGCAGCCAGCGAGATCGAGCCGCTCCATTCCGTCGGCGACTGTCCCACCCATTTGTCGATCAGCAATTGGTTGTTTATCCAAAGCCGCACGCCATCGTCCGTCCTCGTATAAAAGGTATAAGTTTCATTGAATTGAGGCTGCACCATGCCCGTCCAGCGAACTGTGAACTGATCGGTACTGATCAGCGGGTCGGGCGAACCAGTGTTCCAATCGAAATTGATAGTTGGATCGGTGCGGACCAGGGTGGGTGATCCGGCAAATGCATTTGTGCTGGAATGGTTCGAAAAGTATTCCCCTTGCAGGCCAGCGCCATTGCCGACAGCAGAACTATTGATAAAACTGGCGGTGATTACCGCACTTACTCCATTTGATATCACGGCCACAGCTTTAACCGCCAAACTGTTGGTAAGTACAAATGAGCCAATATATGGGAGTGAGTTGCTGGTTGGTGCGGTACCGTCCAGCGTGTAGTAGAGCGTTGCTCCGGGTGCAGTATTCGAAAGAGTGACGGTCACTGCGTTGGTGAAAGTGCCGCCATTGGGAGCAATGACGGGAGCGCTCACAAAAACGCTGCTGCCATAGATCGACAATGAATCCGCCGTGGCGACGTAGACCTTGCCATTAACAATTGTTGGCACAACGAATTTCACCGCCTTGCCCGCGGTATCGCGGTCCGGATTTTGGCTGGTATTGTAAAGTTCCTGCGCCAGATTCGTCGCATTGTAAGCATGGAGAACCGCAGGATTATCGGGGAATCCGGAAGTATCGAGTGCCCAAGCAATTGCGTTGTTGGTTCCATTGGCTGAAATACTGGGCGAAACGCCGGGATAACCCAGGGCGGCGGCAGTCTGCCCCACGATAGTTGGGTTAATGGACCCGTTGGCGACAGCGAATGCCTTAATCCGGTCGCCTGCGCTACCATAATAAAACATCCCATTGAAATAGGCGGGCGTACTCCACATACCACCTGCGGCGTTAGGGAGTGACTGCACAATCTGGGTGTCACCTGATGCGTTGAAGTGTCCCATATTATCCCGATCAATCAGGTAAATCGTGCCGGTCTTACTGCCGGCCACCAGCAAATGCCGATGCGCCGCGCTGCCCGCCGAGTCAGGCAACAACATCAGCCCCGCCGAACCGAGGTCCAGATCTTGATCATCCAAATACGCCTGGTTGTAGGGCGCAAAATAATCCGCGAGCGAAAGGCCATTGGTACTGGAGAGCTTGACGACACAATCGCCATAGTTGTTGTTGACGACATCGAACGTGCCATTGCCGGTTTCGAAATAAAGATTGCCGGCGGCATCGGCTGCGGGAGCATCACCAGCCTGCCAGATTGCCCCATCAAAGCCATTCGGCGTCGTGTTATAAACTCCATTTTGTGCCAGCGTATATTCGTCGTAGCCCAGCACCCAGCCGTGATACGGGGTAAAATCACAGTGTGAGCCGAAGGCAATATAAACTGTTCCATTAAGCAGGAGCAGTCCGGGACGGTTCAATTCTTTTGCTTGCATGAACGGCACGTTACCTTGACCGTCATTCCCATCGCCGTTGCCCGGGACACTAGCCTCGATGATCATCGGACCGCCCAAATTTTTCAGCGCCGCTCGTTACATCCAGCGCATGTAACCGGTGTACGAAATTTGTCGCGTTGTTTGACACCTCCTTGGTCTTGGCTTCCACGTAAATGGTCCCGGTGGCAGGATCAATTACCGGCGTGCCGGTAATGCCGATTTCCGGTCCTATGAACGTACACCAACTGGCCAGGTCATTGGCCGCATCGAGGGGCGTGATTCCCGCCGCCGGGTTGATGAAACTTACCTGCCACAGTGGAGCGGCGTTGGTGCCGCCGTTGCCATCGGCGTCAAAAGCATAAATACTGTCGTGCTCTGTGACGGCAAAAACTACGTTGTGGATCCCTTTGCCGGCAATCGCGACATTGGGCAGTACCAGCGGCTGGGCAGCCATGTAACCGTCCAGTGCGTAGGAGAAAAGTTTCCCGAAGGAGTTCGTGTTGACGTTGGCCAATGTAAGCGTCGTTTCATTGGTGTTGAGCCCCGTTCGGGCGTTGTCATTGCGATAGGTGAGCACTGAATTCAACGAGGTTGGCGGAGCATTGGATGCGGGGGGTGCAAAACTTTGGGAACCGGCAGCCCATGCTGTTCCAGCCGCATTCACCGCCTTGGAGGTGAAATAGTATGTCGTGCCAGAAACCAGCCCGGTGACGACTTGAGCGAACGATCCCGTCTGTGTGCCCAATGCGACATTCCGCGCCCAGGCTCCCGTGTTGGTGCTGCCGTCAGTCGGACCGTAATACAGTGTGATGAGAGGCGCGTCCCCACCAGTGGAGACCACTCTTCCTCCGAGCAAGGCAGAGGTTGTTTGAATGCCCGAGGCCGGTTGGTTCGTTACTACCGCCAAGGCGGGTGCCGGAGTGCTGAAACTCTGGGACGTACTGGCCCACACGGTGCCTGCGGCATTTACCGCAACGCTACGAAAGTAATAAGTTGTGTTGAACGACAACCCGGCAACCGCTTGGGTGAATGAGCCGGTTTGAAATCCCAGCGTCAAACGGCGCGTCCAGGCACCCGCATTCGTCCCACCATCTGCCGCGCCATAATAAATCAAAACCTCGGGATCGTCCCCGCCGGTTGAAACGATTCGTCCGCCAAGCGTTGCGGCGGTGGTTTGAATCCCCGTTGCCGGTGCATTCGTCACGGTTGATAATGTGAATGAACCGTTCGTTTGCGCGCCTTGCCGGCCACTCACCGCATAGATAGCCGTGGCCCCAGCTCCTGCTGCTTTCGAGAAAGTCATGCTCGCCAATGGCTTGTTGGTTGCGCCGAGTAAGGTCACCAGATTGAGTGTGGTTTGATAAAAGCGCGGATTATCCGGCGCGCCTTCCGTGGCGCCGTTGTTCAAATGGATTCGCTCCACGCCGTTAAGCGCAAAGTTTGGATTATAAAACCAATCTACTGCATTGTACGTCGCGACGAACGAGGTGCCGTCTGCAAAATTAAAAGTTACATTTGGCGAACCACCACCGCCAGCTGAGTTGGCGAGAATGGCAATGCTATTGTAGGTCGCCGGGGCAACCAGCGACAATGTGCCATTGGTCAGGCCGGTCGTGCTGCTCAATACCAGCGCATTGTTTGCGCTATAAGGTTGAAACTGGAAAGTAACTCCGTCCAGCGCGCTGCTAAACACTCCGTACGCAGGCAACCCATATGTCTTGCCAGGGAGACCGCTTTGATAAAAGGACGTCCCTTCGCCCGGATTCAACTCGGTCGCAACGCTGTTGTATGGTGGACCGGACGCATTACTCTCAATCACCAGGTCACGATTAAAACCGGTGAGGGCGATCGGTGCCAAATTGGGGGCCAGCTGGCCGCTGACCGCATAAATGGCTGTCGCTCCGGCCACTGCGTTGCCAAACGTGATGCTGGCAAGTGGTTTGTTCGTCCCGCCCAAAAGCGCGGCCACATTGATGGTGGTTTGGTAAAATCGCGGATCGTCCGGTATGCCGTCACTGCTGCCGTCCACGAGGTTGATGCGAGACACTCCCTTTAACGCCACATTGGTCGGATTCGCAAACCAATCTGGCGTGTAATACGTCGTCAGAACTGTGGAACCGTCGCTGAAATTCAAGCTGAGAAATCCAGAGTAGTTAGTGCCATATGCAGAATTGGCGAGCACGGCGATTTTGGAGTACGTCGCAGGCGTCACCAGAGTCAGTGTGCCGTTGGTGAGGCCTGTGGCACTGCTCAACACCAGTGCATTGTTGTTTGTGTAGGGCTGAAACTGGAAAATGGTATTATCGCCGGCAGTGGTGGTGAATGAGCCTGATGGCATGCCAAAACCGTAACCGGGCAAGCCTCTCTCGTAATAGGCGTTTCCCTCGCCGGGATTCAATTCGACGGCGTAGCTGGTATAAGGTGGGCCGTGCGCAGTACTCTCAACCACCAGGTCCCGGTTGAAACCGGTGACTGCGATGGGTGTCATGTTCGTAGCAGCTCGTGCGGCCGGCACAAGACTGGAGAGGAGGATTGTCAACACGTATGCGACAACGCATGCCAGTCGCCTCACCAGCAAGCCATGGTATAGCTTGCACGGAACTTCGAGGGAACACATGCCTGCTTACTATCATGTATTTGTTCCCAATGCCATTTCAATTTCCAGCGAAGGATTTTTTCTCCAGGCATGCTTTGCGGAGCAAGGGCCGGTTCCAGACGTCATCTGGAAGGCAAGCAAACCCGCTGCTTCTATCCGGCTATCAAGAATTCACGTCTGGAACTTCGTGCCAGATGCGAACAACCTGATACCACTTCACATTTTGGGTATTGGGAAGTACGATAGTCTCGACGTTGATGACGCGCACGCCGCTTGAAGAAATCCATTGGTTGGCTAGGGTCACCGTTGCTGTCAATTCTTCGAATTCCTTTGTGAAAAAACCACTATTTACGACTTCCGGAAAGAAGTCTTGGTAGCCAATTCCCATATAAATCTCCTGCAAGTTAATCTTGGGCCTTTGAACAAAGGCACATTAAAACCTTCAGCTGACCTGACCAATCGCCAGATGATGCGCCTCTCTCTCAAGCCAATCGTTGATTGGCCTCCAGCCAGAAGTAGAGAGTATGATCCAGGATGGTGCCGAATTTTTCTGAATTGGAGGTTTTGAGAAGATATGCGTTCCCACCAGCGGCATTCGCTCTTTGAATATCAATCGGTTGGGATGAGGTGCTGAGAATAACCACCGGAATCGTCCGCAATTCCGGCTGCTCACGAATCCAGCGCAGCACCTCATGACCGTTCATCCTGGGCATTTGAATGTCCAAAAAGATCAGATCGGGCAGGGGATGCCTGGTGCGATCCGAAAAAGCGCCTTTGCCACTAAGATAATTAACGGCTTCGTCCCCATCCATGGCGACCTGCACCGGGTACTTGGCTCCTTTGCGATTGAGAGCGCGCTGGAAGAAAAAAACATCATCTTCAGAATCTTCAACTAGCAGAATGGTTTTCTCTTTCATATGGAGGCTTGCTAATTTTTTCGCAACTATTGTGAAGCGCTGAAAAAAAAGCAAGCGAAGGTTGGAGTGCAGGGACGGATTGCCGATCCTGTTGTGTCGTCAACCTGGTCGCAATTCAAGGCGGGCTGGCTTTGCCATACCCCTTCAAACATTATCGTCTTCGGGCACCGGGCGGGGGAGGCAGCCTTGATAAAGAAAAAAGGCGTCTGCGCGGGAGCAGACGCCTTTTGGTAAAATGAATTACTTCACCTTGTTCAGGCGGAGAGCCAAACGGGACTTCTTGCGGCTGGCGGTGGACCGGTGGACGGTGCCAGTCTTGGCGGCTTTGTCCAGAGCGGAGGTCACTGCTTGATAAGCCTTGGTAGCCTCGTCCTTCTTGCCTGCGGTCACGAGTTGCAGGTAATTCTTCTCGAGAGTATGCAACCGCGTGGTGGTGCTGCGGTTATTCTTTTGTTTGCGGGCACTATTCCGCATGCGGCGTTCAGCTGACTTTGTATTCGGCATAAATTATCTCTATTTAGTAATTCAGAGCCGGTAACGGTAGCCGAACGGCATACGTTGTCAACGGCTTGTTTAGCTCAAAAGGATAGCATTTTTGGATGGCTTTGGCTACCACAACGGCGGATTACTCATAACGCAGCGCCTGGATGGGGTCGAGTTTGGCTGCCTTGAATGCCGGAATGAGCCCAGCCAGGATACCAATCCCAACACTGAAGGCAAACGCCATAACCATGGAGTTTAGGGTAATCACCGGAGTATTGTCCGTGGGAGAAATAGCCGAGAGCAGATTTACCAGTGCGAGTGAAGCGAGCAAACCCGCGGCACCCCCAATGACAGCGATAACCACGCTTTCAACAAGGATTTGGATAAAAACGTCGCTAAAGGTTGCGCCAATAGCCTTGCGGATGCCTATTTCACGAATGCGCTCGGTGATGCTCGCGAGCATGATGTTCATGATGCCAATGCCACCCACCAGCAAACTGATGGCCGCAATGATACCGCCACTCATACGGGCATTCTTAATCGCCTTGCCGATGTTTTCCGCCCAGTCCTCCTGCGTTTGGAAGGCAAAATCTTCGATACCCTTGTGCGTGCTCATCAACACGTTGTGGGCTTGCTGGATGGCCTGGTCCATTTGATCCACGTCCGCAACTTTTACCGCCATGCTGGAAAGACGCGGATCGGGAATATTATTGGAACCAGCCGTCGAACGGAACTTCACCCACATGGTATTCAAAGGGATATATACCGTGTTATTCTTCATCGTGAACACAAAGCTGCTGCTCCGCTTCCCGCCCCAACCCTTACTGCGAGCCGGACTATTTGTGTTGCCGGCTTCAGGCGGATGCTCCTTGATGTATTCTCGAAACTTCCGTTCCTGCTCGCTCTCATACTGCTGGAACATTCCGATGATGATAAAAGGTTGTCCCTTGATGTTAATTTGCTCGCCTACGGGATTATACTCATACCCGATTTGCTCGGGGGCTCCGAAAAGAGCATCGCGAACGGCAGTGCCGATGACACAGACGTTGCGCGCCTGCTCATCGTCAATGTCATTGAACATGCGTCCGTATTCAACCGTGTGTTGATTCATCTCCAGCGCATTCGGCCAGGTGCCACTGAATATCCAGGCATTGTAACTCTTATTTCCATGCGTCATCATGCCGTCACGAACCCGCATTTCGGGCGTCACCATCTTGATTAACGGCGCGCTTTTCTCCAACGCATAGACATCATTCATGGTGCAACCAACCGCCTGATCGGCCAGATACTGTTGGTAGGCAGGAATATCATTCTCCTCCAATCGCACGCGTTCCACACCGCCGATGGCAATCAAGGATTCTTTCATCCCGTTTTCCATGCCTTTCACCAGCGCAGACATGCCCACCAAACTGGCAACTCCCAGAATGATTCCAAGCATCGTGAGCAGGGACCGGAATTTATGAGCCCAGATTTCCTTGAAGCCCACCACTATGGCATTCAATAAATTCATGGTCGGGCTCCTTCGGTGGGTGAGGGTTTGCGATCGAGCCCCGCCAGCCGGGCATCCACTTCCTTGGCGATTTTGCCGTCCCGAATTTCAATGCGGCGGGGAGTAACGGCAGCAATTTCAGGATCGTGCGTCACCAGTGCGATCGTGCGTCCTTCCTGGCTCAGCTTGCGAAATAATTCCAAAATCGCTTCGCCAGTGTGGGAATCCAGATTGCCGGTGGGTTCATCGGCAAACACAATTTTCGGATTGTTCACCAGGGCGCGGGCAATGGCGACGCGTTGCTGCTGACCGCCGGAGATCTGCATGGGACGGTGTTTGCTGCGGTTTTCCAAGCCCACCAATTTAAGTGCTTCCATCGCTCGTATAACGCGTTCCCGGGCGGAATAGCCGCTGTAGATCATGGGCAATTCCACATTTTGCAGGACCGTCAGTTTAGGGAGGAGATTGAAGAACTGGAAAACGAACCCGATCTTGCGATTGCGAATGCCGGCTAATTGATGCGGGGTGGCGTTTTCGATCATGGTGCCATCCAGTCTGATGGTGCCTTTGGTAGGCGAATCGAGGCAACCAAGGATATGCATCAGCGTGGATTTGCCACTGCCAGAGGGGCCAATGATGGAAATAAATTCTCCGCCATCGATGTCCAGCGAAACATCATCCAGCGCACGAATCTCCTCACCGCCGAGGTGATAAAGCTTGCTGATGTTTCGAACTTCAACGAGAGCCATAATTACTAAACGTCAAAGAACGGCCCGTTTTCCTGAACTGGCAGTGTTAGTGGTCTTGTCCGTGGTATTTTGCGCCGCTTTGACCTTGGCATCGTCAGCCTTTTTCTTCTTCTTTTTGCCTGGATTCGGCTCAGGAACATCACTGGGCCTGACCAGCGAAACGGTTTCTCCGGAGGCCAGCCCATCCACTATTTCGGCGTATTGAAAGTCCGCCACTCCTATTTGAATGGGGCGAACTTCAAAATTATCCTCCTTCTTAACGTAAACATAGCGATCTCCCTGTTCCGTAAAAACTGCTGCCAGCGGGACTGCCAGAACGTTGTCAGCGGAAATGAGCGGGATAGTGAGGTTGGCCGTCATGCCGGGACGAACACGCGGATCGATATTCTTCAGGAATATTTGAGCGGCAAACCCTTTGATGTTGTTTTTAATGGTCGCCTGGGGCGCAATGCGTTGGACCGTTCCTTTAAACTTAAGCCCGGGGACAGCTTCGACCTCAATATCGACAGTTTGGCCCATTTTCATGCGGGTCACGTCGGCTTGATTCACGTGTGCGTTGACGATCATTTCCTTCAGGTTGGCAATGGTCATGACTTCGGTGCCGCTATTGAAACCACCTGAGCCAGAGACGGCCTGGCCGATGGAAATCGGGCGGGTCAAAACGGTGCAATCAAACGGGGCCACAATTCGTGTCTTGGAGAGCTGGTCGTCTACGACTCGCAACGCTTTTTGGGAACGTTCCAAGGCATTTTGAGCCAGGTCATAATCGGTTTTGCCGTCGTCGAAAACTTCCTGGGAAATCAACTTTGCTTCGCTAAGTCGTTGGTTTCGCTCGTAATTGCGATGCGTCTTCTCGACCGTAAGCTTGGCCCCTTCAATATCGGTCAGGCGGGAAGCCCGATCTGTCTGAAGGTCCTGATCATCCAGAGCAAAAAGCAGTTCGCCTTTCTTCACCTGGTCGCCGATGTCCACTGGCAACAGAGATATGCGCCCATTTATTTCCGGTCGCACTGAAACCTGGTCCGCTGGCCCAATGTCACCGGCCGAGGTGAGGACGAATTGAATGCTCCGCGATTCCACGATGGCGGTGGTGGGGCGGGCAGGGGACTGGCCTGCCGGCCTGGCTTTGGAATTCTTATTCCAATAAAAATAACCGGCACCGCCTGCCGCCAATACTACTATGATTATCAACCACTTCTTCATGTTTGAGTGAATTACCATCTTAACAATTAGGACTTCGCAGTGTAAACGCCAATCTCGTTAACATCTCTTCACAATCCCGCCATAAGCTTGACTCACCATCGCATTAAGCGAATAGTCTGCGACGACCGGGCTCACCTTTATAGATGGGTCAGGGGTCACGATTATTCGTACTAAAATGTCATGCCACCTTTGAACACAGAGAATTCCGCGAAAACGTCGGGACGGAAGTGGAAACAGTCCCGTTTTACACTAGTGGGATTTAATTTTGTAAGCCTGCTTGTCTGTTTTTTTGTTCTTAGACTCGTTCTCTTTTTCACATTTAAGCCGCCACTGCCCTCCGGAGGGGGAGATTTGGTGAAAGCGTTATTGATAGGACTTCATCTCGATATTTTCGTCGCGCTGTTGCTTTGCCTGCCTCTAATAACCTGGTTGGCCATCCTGCCGGATCGATGGTTTCGCGCCTCCTGGCATCGATTTCTGCTGAAGACGGTTCTATTTCTCTTCTGGATGGTTCAGATTTTTCTCTTATTTTCCGAATATTATTTTTTCGAAGAGTTTAAGTCCAGGTTCAACACGGTCGCAGTGGATTACCTCCTTTATCCATATGAGGTCTTCACCAATATCTGGCAGGATTATCCGGTTGGAAAAATCGCCGCCATTTGCTGCCTGGTTGCGGCCGGTCTGCTCTTCCTGATCAACAAAATCACCCGTCCAGTTTGGGACACACCAACTTCGCTCAAGCAACGCGCTCTCGTCTGGTTTGGCGCGGTTGCAGCCGTGGTGATTTTAACACCCACGGTGGGATTTCGCGAATACCGGTTCAGTAATGAAAGATTGCTGAATGAAGTCGCGAATAATGGCCAGGTGGCCTTCGCTGCGGCAGCCTGGACACATAATCTGGATTATACCGCATATTACAAAACTCTGCCGGCAGATGAAGCACTTCAGCGGACCAAAACGCTGGTGATTGAGCCGAACTCGAAATTCGTGGATAAACCTGATGCATTCCAGCGAAGCATCGCGGGCAGCACTGAAAAGCCAAGGCTCAATGTAGTTATCCTGCTGGAAGAAAGTTTGGGATCGGAGTTTTGGGGCTGTCTCGGTCGAACAAATACGTGCACTCCTTTCATGGATCAACTCGCCCGGGAGGAGGGGATGCTCTTTGAAAACCTGTTTGCTTCAGGCAACCGGACTGTGCGTGGTTTTGAGGGTGTACTTTCCTCCTTCCCGCCCTTACCAGGGGATTCCATCGTCAAACGGGACCGTTCTGAAAATGTGGAGACGATCGCCCGGGTTTTGAAGCGGGACGGGTACAACACCATTTTCCTTTACGGTGGGCGCGGCGTTTTCGACGGTATGCGATCGTTCGCCATGAATAACGGTTACGACCGGTTCGTGGAGCAGAAGCATTTTGAACATCCGACCTTTACTACGATCTGGGGCGTCTGCGATGAAGATCTGTATGACCGCTCCATCGAAGAATTTCGCGTCATGGCTGCGACTGGAAAACCATTCTTTGCCACCGTGCTTTCAGTTTCCAATCATAAACCTTTTACCTATCCGAAAGGACGGATCGCTGAAAACCCCGATTATCATCAACGTGATTTTGCCGTGAAATATGCAGATTATGCGTTGGGCCGATTCTTTCACGCGGTGAAGAAGGAATCATTCTATGATAATACCATTTTCGTAGTCGTGGCCGATCATGGAGCGCGGGTTTATGGGAGCCAGAGCATTCCAATTCATTCCTATGAAATTCCCATGCTCGTTGTTGGTCCGGCGGTCGTCAAGGAACCCAGTCGTGTTTCCCGCTTGGGAGGTTCATTGGACGTAACTCCAACCATCCTTGGAATGTTGGGCCGTCCGTATCAAACCATGTTCTTTGGACGCGATTTGTTGCACAGCCCCCCTGAAGGTGGCCGTGTGTTGCTGAATCATAATCGTGATATCGGCATGATGCGTGACAACCGTATGGTGGTGCTCAATATGTTTAAGAGTTCAGAATTTTACCATGGCGATCCAAAAACCGAGGGCATGAAGAAGATTACCAGCCCGGACGCAGCTGATTTGGAAATTGAAAAGGATGCCATGGCTCTTTACCAGAGTGCTGATGAGCTTTATACGCATGAACGTTACCGGGTGCAATCGGGTGGACAATCCAGTGCGAAGTAATATTTCTTCTCCCTTGTTTCCAAACACGTTCAATATGATTGTCTTGTTACAAGTGCCAGCGAAGTCCAGCACGCGCTAGCGCGGCTGCTTTTTCCTTACACAGCGGCTATTTTCAGATGAGACAATCGTATTTAATTATTTTAATTCTGTTGAATTGTGGGTGGGCAGCATCGCTTTCAATTTACAAAGCACTGGAGCCTTATCTTGCACCCGGCGGCATCGTGACCCTTCGCTTTGGCATGGGGACATTGATTTTGCTGCTCCTTTGGCCCTGGCTGCCAGGCAAGGCGCCGCGAGGTTGGGATCTGGTAAAGACAATCGTCATGGGAATCATTGTCTTTATGTTGGGTCATCGCATACAGGTTTATGGAAATAAAATCAGCACTGCGGGAAACTCGTCGGTGTTGATGGCGATGGAACCGATCGTCACCTCCGTGGCGGCTGCAATTTTTTTGCGGGAACACATTGGTCCGCGCCGGTTGATGGGGTTTGGATTGGGAATGCTCGGAGTCGCACTGCTGAACGGGCTCTTTGGAGCAGGCTTTCAAATGGCAGGATTGACCGCGAGCCTAATCTTTATCTCCTCGTTCATTTGCGAGGCGATTTATTCAATTATGGGCAAGCCACTAATCGAGCGGGCCAGCATCATGAAGATTCTTACCATCGCCCTGGTTGCGGGAACCATCACCAACTTGCTGATTGATGGCCCTCAAACTTTTGCGGCCGCGCGCGCGATGCCTTTAAAATATTGGTGGTTCATCTTTTATATGGCCACGATATGCACTTCCATTGGTTATGCGGTCTGGTTTGCCGTGATCAAAGAAACAGACGTGAATGTGGTGGCATTGACGGTTTTCATGCAACCCGTCGCCGGGGTTGCCATAGCTGCCGTTTGGCTGCATGAAACTCTGCACTGGGGGCAATTCTGGGGATGCGTTGCGATTATCGCAGGGCTCTCGCTGGGACTTTCCCGACAAATTAAACCGGAAGTGCCTGCCACCGTGCAGGCTTAGCAGCTCAGGTTTCCTTGGGCACGTATGGCTCCAAAGTGCGTTTGCCAATCAGTAAGCCAGTCTCTTCCAGTTTCTGTCCTGTCTGGTGATCGACCGAAGCAAGGTGCACATCGGTTGGCGCCGCGGAACCATGGTCACGATAAACCGGATCATGCCAACCTTCGAGATTCAGGTCTGAATCGTATCCTGCGCGGAGCAGGGCATGCACAATTTCTGCCCAGTTAGCCTGGCCTAATCCAGGAAACCTATGTTCAGCCACGCCCGGATGACAGATGCCATAAACTTCCATTGTATGGCGGTCGATATAGGCATCCTTGGCATGAACGTGGAATATTTTAGTGCCGAACTTGTGGATGTTGGTAACGGGATCAATCAATTGACACATCAAATGGCTGGCATCCCATTCAATGCCGATGTTTTCGCACTTTGTTTCATTAAAGAGTCGTTCCCACATGGCTGGTTGGGCGAGCATGTTAAAGCCCATGATCGGCAGGTGATAGAAGCCCATGGGGCAATTCTCGAAGGCAATGCGCACACCTTTGTCGGCAGCGAAGCGCGCAATCGGTTCCCAAAATGCGAGCAGTCGAGGGAGGAATGGTTCGAAAGGTTTATAAACCGGGTTTTCCCCTTTCGGATTAACTTCCATTTCAATCACCGCGCCCGGAAAACCGGAAACGGTTTTAACGCCAATATGAGCAGCTACTTCGATGGCACGCAGAAAAACTGAACGCGCATATTCGCTCTGTTTGGTATCCAGTGGATTCTTATACAGCGCTCCGATGGTCGATATCCGGATGTTCCGGGACTTTGTCTCAGAGGCGAATTGTTCAGCGAACGGTTTCCAGTTTGAGTGTTGCGGGCCGGCAAGACTGCCATCAAAGCGGTTCCAGGCAATGGATCCAAAACCTTGCTGGCGAGCCCAGTCAAGACGATCCACATTAGCGTCAGTCAAAAAACCAATTCTCATTTGAATATAATAAGTTGCAGCCCTTCGCGAAATACAGCCGTAAATTGTTTGTTAATGATGGATGAAAAGAGCTTACGTTCTCAGCCCCACCATGTCCATAAGCTTCGCGGTTTCACGATAAGCTTCCTCGACCCATTCGACAATCCTTGATGGATCAGGAGCATATTCAAGTTCAATGGAAACCACTCCATCATCCATGTTGAGTTCCTTTATCGCCTGAAGATACGGAGCAAATTTCACCACTCCTCGTCCGGGAGGAAGATCACCATGAACTTTCCCATCGCAATCGCTGAGATGAACATGGATGGCTTTGCCTTTCAGCTTTTTCAATTCAGCCGGACCCGTATCCGAAAGGACCAGGTGACTGATATCAATATTTGCCCTTACGCGCGGATGATTGCACTCGTCAACGAAGCGAATCATCTCCTTCACGTTGTTCAGCAAACTCAAACGAAAAGGTTCCAATTCCAGAGCGATATCGATTTTCTTCTTATCAGCGTAATCGCCGAGAATGCGGCAGGTTTCAATACCCCATTTCCATTGCTCTCCGGCGGGAATGACTTCGCGCTGCCAGATGTATTCACCCACCACGAGCAGGATGTTCTTTGCGCCCCAGATTTTGGCAAGGTCGATGAACCTTTTGCATCGTTCAACGTGGAAAGCCCGAACGGGATCGTTGAAATCGACAAGGCCGACGGCAACCACGGGTAGAGAGACGATGGGTAAATCGAGTTTGCTCGTGGTATTTGCGACGAGGCTGATCTCCTTTTTGGAGATGCCAATCGCTTCAGTAAAAACGTCAACCGTGTCGAAACCGATCCGTGAAATGTGCTTGAGGCCGGTGGCGGTGTCCACACCGGCCTGCTGAAAGGCGCTGTTGATGATTCCAAGTTTCATGTTAGGAAAGCTATAATCCAGGCGCAATGAATCCAATTATGCGTTGCATTTGTGATTAGAGGTGGTGGTTCAAGCCTTGTTTTTGTCCGGCTTTAATACCTTTAAAATTTCCGAACGAGTTTGTGCTGCATCGACGCCAAATTTTTTAAGGACGATTGCGCCAACTCCTGCACCTTCCTGAAGCAAACCCAGTAGTATATGCTCCGTGCCCACATAGGTATGATCCAGTGCCTTGGCTTCCCTGGCAGCGAGAGACAGAACCTTATTCGTCCGTGGTGAATAAGGGATTGTTTCCGTGATACTCTGCTCGGGACCCATGGGCAGGTGCTTCTCCACCTCCAGGCGCACGGCTTCGAAACTCATGCCAAGCTGGCTTAAGACAGTGAAGGCTGTGCCTTGGCCCAGGTTTATCAGGCCAAGCAACAGATGTTCCGTTCCGACAAAACCATGACGGAACCGACTCGCTTCTTTTCTAGCATTGGCCAGCACTCGCTGGGCTCGTGGGGTAAAATTGCTCACCCAAGCACTCTGAAATTTGGAAGAATTTCTCCAACTCTTCATTGCATCACCGGATTCAACATCTTTGGGAGAAATGGCGAGATGTTCCCTTGCGCTGACGTATGCCGCATCAATCAATGCCATCGTTTTCAGATTATCATAGCCACTCGTGCTGGGTTGGCCGCCATTTTCCAAAGCCAAGAGCAGGTCCGCCATGGGGCCAACAAAGGCATCGGGAAACCAACTTTCAGGCCAAACTGGGGCTTGAAAACCGTGATGGCCTTTGGAGGCATATTGAATCGTGGACGGAGTTGTGTAAGGATTGTGACACCAACCAATGCTCCCAATGGCGAGTCCATTCAATCCTTCGATTCGCCATTTGATATACTCGTCACTCACACAACCTTCTCTTGCTGGACCGGTCCAGGTATCGTCAATGCCAACACAGCGCAGACCCTTCGCATATTCGAGGATGTAGGTGCAAATGCCATCAGAATGGGGAAACTTTGTGCGAGGATCGGGACGGGTGCTGCAATAAATGCGTTCAGGCTCACCAAACCAGTAGCGAAATGTATCGAGGTGATGAATCGACATGATGCGCAGAGTGACCCAACCGAGCTCCGCCTGCCATGGTTGCCAGTGTGGAATGCCACGCATCTCAATGGTGGCGATGACAGGCTCGCCGATGGTGCCATTATCGAGCAGGGTTTTGGCCGCACGAACCGAATGGTCGTAACGCATGTTTTGGTTTACCGCGAGCAGGATGCCCGCGGCTTCACATAGCTGCACTGCTTCCTGTGCCTCGGCTAGATTTTGTCCCAAAGGCTTTTGGGCGAGGATGCCCTTGGCGGTTTTTCGCGCGCAGGCTTTTCGTATGAGCTCGAGTTGGGCATGTGGGGGAACTGCGATATCCAATACCTCAATGGAAGGATCGTCGAGTAGGTGGTCGTAAGAATTGCATACCTTGGGGACGCCATGCCGGAGCGCGACTTTTTGGGCGTTTTCCAAAGTACGTGAAGCAATGGCGACCGGGTTAAATCCTGCTTTTCTGTAAGCAACCAAGTGACAATCATTGACGATGAAACCGCTACCTAAAATGCCGATGCGAAAGTCTTTGCGTCGGGGCTGAGGTGGGTAGAGGTTTAGTTCCATGCGTATGCTCTCTTTGGCCGCCAGCGTATATGGCAACGGTGGCAAAGACAAGCGTTGAGGAAGGGGGCCTTGGTTAATAGCGCTCAGCCTTTGCTTTGGAATGCCCGCTTTCGTTTTGTTCGATGGCTCCCTGCATTGCGAGCGAATTGAGCGGGGCCGAAGCCCATTTGGTGTTTTCTTCGTATTCGCTCTTGTGCCTGGCTTTGCAGGCGATTTCCTTGCAGGTAAAAAAGTGTCCGGATACTGTTGAGAAATGCCACTATTTCCTTCTCATCAGTTGTCATAAGTCGAAGCGCCCTTTAGCCATTCAACTCAAACCACCTACCGTTGACGACCAAAATCATAACCTTGTTGGCATCCCTGGATGCGCCCGAAATGGATGACCTGCGTGCTCGAATTGCATGGCCGGTTCCAGCGGGAATAGGAGTTGCGAGCACGGGCTTCCGGGCTGCCAATGTAAACCACCGAGGAACTGCGACGCGGATAACAATCAAGATCATTATTTGCCACTGGAGTAGCATCGGTTGGAGTGGTGCAGGCGACCGTGGGCTGACAAACCGCCTGGGTGGTGTTTACGCACCCCGGAACATAATTGGGATCGTAACAGTTTTGTGCCTTGGTTTGTATTCCCGCGAGTGCGGTTGCCAGTACTGCCAAAGAGAGAATCCTTTTCATAACATAATTTCTGATTTGTCAATTTGACGGAAGGCGCGGGGCAAGAATTCAATGGCGGAGGTGGCCGGGGCTTTGAGATGAATCCCGTACAAACGACACCCGCCTCCCAAGGCCTACATAGCTTGGGAAGCGGGCGATTAGAAACAAATTGTCAGAAGCTTACTTGGCGACTTCGATTTTATCGGCAGTGAGCATCATTTTGCCGTCTTCCGTTTTCACAGTCCCGGTAGCGGTGACCTTCTTGGATTCCTTGCAGATGTTTTCGTGGAAACTCTTACTCACGTCGTTTTGCACGAGGTAGTAAGTGGTGGTTTTGCCATCTTTTTCAACCTGGATGGCATTTTGGCACTTGTCGGCTTCTTTGAGGGCGCACTTCGCGCACTTGCCTTCACCGGTGATCGTCACGGTTTTATCCGCGGCAGAGACTGGAGAGACAAGAGCGAGCATCAGGAAGGCTGCCACGCCTGCGATTAAGGAATATGTGAGTTTTTTCATATAGTTGTTGGGAGGGGATGATGGTCAAAAGATTAACTT
>NZ_ABOX02000039.1 GCF_000172555.1 Pedosphaera parvula Ellin514 | reverse complement strand
CGGTGAAAACTTTTTGCGGAGTTGGTCTGTTGCGCGGTGTCTGGGCTTCGTTGCTGGAAGTCGAGTTCCAAATATTAATACGTGCATCGGGTTCGGTCGGTATCGGAAGCCATCGGAAGGTATTAGAAGGTATCGGAAGGTTAAAAAACTTTTGAGGCTGAAATGCCATAAAGGAGTCCGAGACAAAATGACGCCAAACGAGAAGATTCGAGTGAATCCGCTGCCCTGGCCCGACGTCGAAAGCGGAATTATTACGGCTTTCAAAAGGTCCGTGCATTTGATAGGAAACTCGTTCCGTTTCGAAATGGCTAACCGTCAGTTGTCGGCGGAAATAACTGTTTTGAATGGAATGCGAACCGGCATGCGGATGGGTGGCAGAGCCTGGGAGTTCGTTGCGAGTTGATATTGATGAAAATTACGTTGTTCATTCCGTGCTTTGTTGACACGCTGTTTCCGCAGGTGGGAATCAGCATGGTGCAAATTCTGGAGAAATTAGGCCATCGGGTCGAATGCCCGGAAGAAGTTGCCTGCTGCGGTCAACCTGCGTTCAACTCGGGCTGTTGGGAGGAATCGCGGCTGGTGGCGGCCAATGTGCTGAACCGGTTCAAGGATGCGGAGGCGGTCGTGGTGGCTTCGGGTTCCTGCGGTGCGATGATCAAGGTGTTTTATCCGGAGCTTTTTGCAAAGACTGAGCATGCCACAAACGCTCAATCGCTTTCGCAGCGCGTGTGGGAATTTTCTGATTTTTTGGTTTCGAAACTGGGAGTGACAGACCTGGGCGCGCGCTTCCCGGCGAAGGTAACGTTTCATGACGGTTGCCATGGACTGCGTGAATTGGGGATCAAGAAATCTCCACGCGCTCTACTGAGCAAGGTTCGTGATTTGGAATTGATTGAAATGAAGGATGCGGAGACTTGCTGCGGTTTCGGCGGCACTTTCGCGGCGAAGTTTCCGATGATTTCGACCGCCATGGGCGAGGTGAAATGCGCGTCAGCCCAGCAAACGGGCGCAGATTATATTGTTTCGAATGATTCGAGTTGTTTGATGCATGTGCAAGGCTTGTTGAATCGTCAGGGTAAACCGCTCAAGACGATTCATTTGGCGGAGGTATTGGCGCAACAATGAATACCTTTGCTGAACAATTCAAGGAGCAGGCCGAGGAGATCACCCATGATTTGCGTCATCGCCAATTGATTCAGGTGGCACTCGGCAAATACGAGGTCAAGCGAGACGAGAAGAAGGCTGCGTTTCAAGACTGGCAATCGGCGCGGCAAGCCGCCGCTGAGATCAAGTGGGAGGCGATCAATCATCTCGACACGTATCTCCAGGAATTCGCGCGCAAACTGGAAGCGCGCGGCACAAAGGTGCATTGGGCCAGCACGGCCGAGCAGGCCCGCGATATTATTATCGGTATCATTCGGGCACGGAAAGCCCGCACGATTGTGAAGTCCAAGGCGATGACCGCCGAGGAGATTCATTTGAACGATGCGTTGGAAAAGGAAGGATTTGAGGTGGTGGAATCCGACCTCGGCGAGTTCATTGTCCAACTGCGTCACGAACCGCCTTACCACATCGTTTTTCCGGCAATGCATTTGACGCGCGGAGACATCAGCGCACTCTTTGAAAAAGAACTTGGCAGTGCGCCAACGAATAGTCCGGAAGAATTGACGATGATTGCGCGACGGGCATTGCGCGATAAATATGTAAAGGCAGATATTGGGATCACAGGCGCGAATTTCGCGATTGCCGAGACGGGGATGATTTCAATCACGGAGAACGAAGGAAATGCGCGTCTGACGGCGGCATTGCCGAAGACGATGATTTCGCTGCTGGGTATTGAGAAGGTGCTGCCGCGCATGGAAGACCTGGCGTTGTTCCTGCCCATGCTCGCGACTGCGGGTGCCGGGCAGACGATCACAGGTTACAACTCACTCTACGGTGGACCGCGTCAACCAGGTGAGAGCGACGGGCCGGAAGAATTTCACGTTGTCCTTCTCGACAATCGTCGCACAGAATTATTGGCAGATCCGGAACAACGCGATGCGCTGCATTGCATTCGTTGTGGTGCCTGTCTGAATGTCTGTCCGATTTTCCGAAATGTTGGCGGTCACACCTACGGCACAACTTATTCCGGGCCAGTCGGTTCAGTGATCACACCGCATCTGCGGGGATTGCAGGACTGGAAACACCTTTCGTCAGCATCGAGTCTCTGCGGCGCCTGCACCGAGGCTTGCCCGGTCAAAATCGATTTGCATCATCACCTGCTGCATAATCGACGGAACAGTTCGCAACAGAAGCCGAACGCAATGGAAAAGTTTAGCTTCAGGGTTTTTGCGCAAATCGTGAATCGTCCCGAAGTTTATTCGCTGGTTAAAACCATTGCGCGGCTCATGCAGCCGTTGCATCGGATGGTTAAAGGCAGGTCGATTGATCCCGCTTACAGTTGGACCAAAACCCGCGACTTGCCACAAATGCCGAAGCAAAGTTTCAAGGATTGGTGGAGGGATCGCCAATGAGCGAGCGTGAAAACATTTTAGGCCGCATTCGGGAAGCACTGACATTGACGGCCCCGGTTCCAGGCAAACATCACGGTGGCACAGCTCACAAACCGGTGAATGGACAGGCCACGAACGGTACAAGCCAATGGCTGCCGTTCGTCGGCAAAACTTTTGAGGATCAAGTCGCTACTTTCCGCGCCAACTCGGCCGACTTAAAGACCGATTTTCACCTTCTGGAAAATCGTGAAGCAATGAACGCGAAGCTTCGGGAACTGGCGAAGCTGGAAAATTGGCGGCGAATCGGCATTCATGGCAGCGAACTGATTTTGCAGGCACGCGAGACACTGGGACTGCCGGTGGTTCGCACCGATGAAGCGTATGACGTGAATGCGTTGGAGAGTTGTGACGCTGGAATTACTGCATGCGATGCGCTGGTGGCGCAGACTGGCAGTGTGCTTGTCACCAGTCGCAGCGCAGGTGGACGTGCACTTTCAGTGTTGCCGCCGCATCATGTGGTGCTCGCGCGTCGGGAGCAGTTGCTCGCCGATTTGCCAGCGGCTTTCGATTTGCTCAAGCGAAAGTATTCGAGCAATTATCCCAGTTTTATTTCCTTTATCACTGGTCCGAGTCGCACCGGTGATATTGAAAGAATCCTAGTGCTGGGAGCGCATGGCCCAAAAAAATTAACTATTCTCTGCTTTTAACTGAACAGATAGGATATCACCCAATATCACAAATATGAACAAGTCCTTTAAGTACGTGAACAATCTCTGGAACGATGAGGAAGCGGCCAAGCTGGATGCCGTGGGCCGTTTAATCTATCGCTCCAACAAGCTTGGCACCGATCAACGCATCACCAATACGGGTGGCGGCAATACTTCAGCCAAGCTTTCGGAAACTGATCCGCTCAGCAAACAGCCAGTCGAAGTTTTGTGGGTCAAAGGTTCGGGTGGCGATCTGCGTACTTCAACACGTGAGAATTTCTCCTCGTTGTATCAGGACAAGCTGGTCTCGTTGCAAAAGGTTTATGGCGCATATCCTCAGAAGGGACCAAAGACCCAGGCCGAAGATGATATGGTGGGCATGTATAATCATTGCACCTTCAACCTGAACCCGCGTGCTTCGTCCATCGACACCCCCCTGCACTCCTTCATTCCCGCCAAGCATGTGGATCACACGCATCCCAACGCGGCAATCTCGGTGGCGGCTTCCGCCAATTCCGTGAAGCTCACGAAGGAGATTTATGGGGATGAAGTCGTTCACACTCCCTGGTTGCGCCCCGGATTTGAGCTGGGTCTGGAGATGCAGAAGATTTGCAAAGAAAACCCCAAAGCCATTGGCATCATCATGGGCCAACATGGACTGATCAACTGGTCCGACGATGAAAAGGAATGTTATTTTCGTTCGCTGGAATTGATTGAGAAGGCGGCCCAATACATCGAAAAGAAGTATGCCGAAAAAGGTGGCGACCAGACTGCGTTCGGCGGTCAAATTCATAATACGCTTCCCGAAGCTTTGCGCAACAAGGTGTTTGCGAAACTGCTGCCCTGGCTGCGCGGCCAGGTAAGCCAGCAAAAGCGTTTTATTGGCACCATCCAGGATGATGAAAAAATCCTGCGCTTCGTAAACTCGAAAGATGCAGCGCGTTTGGCCGAACTTGGAACGAGTTGCCCCGATCATTTTCTCCGCACGAAGATCAAGCCGCTCTATATCCCTCTTGAATCTGGCAGTTGCGACGAGGCTTCAATTGACAAGCACGTTGAGTTGCTTAAGAAGAAATTGACCGCCGGTTTGGAACAATATCGGAAGGACTACGCCGATTATTACAACAAGTGCAAGCGCCCGAACTCCCCTGCCATGCGCGATCCCAATCCCACGGTGATTCTCATTCCTGGATTGGGCATGGTGGCGTGGGGCAAGGATAAGAGCGAATCGCGTGTGACGGCTGAGTTCTACAACTGCGCAGTGGAAGTCATGCGCGGTTCCGAAGCGATTGATAAGTATATCGCCTTGCCGCAGCAGGAGGCATTCGATATCGAATATTGGTTGTTGGAAGAAGCGAAGCTCCAGCGGATGCCGGCTGAGAAGGAATTGGCGCGTCAGATTATCGTCGTGATTGGTGCAGGTTCAGGCATCGGTAAAGAGGTGGCGCATCGTTTGGTGAAGGAAGGCGCTCATATCGTTTGTGTGGATGTGAATGCTCAAGCTGCGCAGGTAACGGCCAAGGAAATAACGGACAAATATGGTTTGGGCATTGGGGTGGCGGGAACAGGTCTTTCCAATTGCGGCCCCGCCATTGGCCTGGCTTGTGACATCACCAATCGCGCCAGCGTTCGCGTGATGCTTGACCAGGTGGCGCTGGCCTATGGTGGCTTTGATTCCCTGGCCATCACCGCCGGCATCTTCGTGGCTCCAGACACCACCGGCCACATTCCGGATGACAAGTGGGCGCTTACTTTTGCCATCAATGTGACCGGCAGCTACATCGTGGCTGATGAAGCCTTCAAGACTTGGAAGGAACAGGGTCTCTCCGGCAATTTGGTGCTGACCACCAGTGCCAATGCGGTTGTCGCCAAGAAAGGCTCGGTTGCCTATGACGCTTCCAAGGCAGCAGCAAATCACTTGGTTCGGGAACTGGCGATCGAACTTTCACCGCTCGTTCGAGTGAACGGAGTGGCGCCAGCGACGGTGGTTCAAGGTAGCTCCATGTTCCCGCGGGACCGTGTGATTGCGAGCCTGGCGAAATACAACATTCCATATGCTGAAACCGAAGCGACTGAGTCACTCACCACCAAGCTGGCGAAGTTTTATGCGGATCGCACGTTAACCAAGAATCCGATCACCCCGGCTGACCAGGCGGAAGCGTTCTTCCTGTTGCTGACGAAGCGTCTCTCCAAAACAACCGGACAGGTAATCACCGTGGATGGCGGACTGCACGAGGCTTTCCTCAGGTAACCGCACAACAACCAAGGCTCCTAAAGGCGGCACGGTGGCAATGCCGTGCCGCCATTGGAAACAGATTGCAGCGCACCAGCGCATGGAATTTGGCACTGAAACGTTCCGCCGAACCGAGAAGTCTACTGGCAATTTAATTTTAACCTATTTATGTTTTTCGCTTCCATAGAGCATAGTTGGAAATACAATCGAAAAATGTTGAGTACATTCTTAACGCGTTTTAATGTACCGTTGCTGTGGCTTTTTCTATTCCTTATTTCGGCAGGCTCGACAAGCTGTGCCGCGACTCAACCCCCAAACGTTCTGTTCATAATTGCTGACCAATGGCGGGCAGAAGCCATGGGTTATAACGGCAATCCAGATGTTAAAACCCCGCATCTGGATCATCTTCAAAGTGAGAGTGTCGATTTTGTGAATGCGGTTTCGAGTGTGCCCGTTTGCTCTCCAACCCGTGCGTCACTCATGACCGGCCAACGGGCTCTGACTCACGGAGTCTTCGTGAATGACGTCCCGCTTTCTCCGAAGGCCATCACACTTTCCAAGGTTTTGCATCAAGCAGGTTATGACACGGCTTGCATCGGCAAATGGCATCTGGATGGCCATGGGCGGTCTCAGTTCATTCCCCGCGAGCGCCGGCAAAATTTTGATTATTGGAAAGTACTCGAATGCACTCACCAATATAACAACTCCTTTTATTTCGCTGACCTTCCGTTCAAACTGAAATGGGATGGTTATGACGTGTTTGCTCAAACCCATGACGCATCTCAGTATTTACGCAATCATTCCCACGCTAAAAAGCCATTCTTTCTTTATCTTTCATGGGGACCGCCGCACGATCCCTACCAGACAGCTCCAGCAACATATCGTTCTCAATATCAGGCTGCGAAAATAAAAACCCGCCTCAACGTTCCGCCCGGAATGCGTGCGTCCGCACAAACAAATCTGGCCGGATACTATTCTCACTGCACAGCAATCGATAGCTGCGTGGGAACGCTTTTGCAAACTCTCAAGGATACCGGGTTGGAAACCAACACGCTGGTCATATTTACCTCAGACCATGGAGACATGCTCCACTCCCATGGACTGGTAAAAAAGCAGCATCCTTTTGATGAATCAATCCGTGTGCCTCTACTGATGCGCTGGCCGGCTGGGCTCGGGACTCAGCCGAGGAAACTGGATGCCCCTTTCAACTCGCCCGACTTCATGCCCACCATTCTTGGATTATGCGGGGCACCAGTGCCCAACACCGTTGAGGGTATTGACTATAGCGCCTATCTTCAGGGGGATGTAAATCCGTCGGATGGTGCGACTCTCATCAGTTGTCCTGTGCCGTTCGGAGAATATAGCCGTCAACATGGCGGCCGGGAATACAGAGGCATCCGCACCACCCGTTATACGTACGTCCGCGATTTGAATGGACCCTGGCTTTTGTTCGACAACCTGGAGGACCCTGCGCAAATGGACAACCTGGTAGGCCAGCCGGAATGTGCTCAGCTCGAGGAAGATTTGGAAAAGATCCTCCTGCAAAAACTGGCGGAGGCAAACGACCAGTTTTTGCCAGGTCAGGCTTACCTTGACCGCTGGGGCTACAAACTGAATGCCAATGGAATAATTCCCTACACTCCGTAGCGGAGGTTTAGTCCCGGATGGTTTAACAAACAGTTTTCCTGAATCAATCTGTTCAGGAAGCAATACATACTTGCCATTGTTTCAATATCCGGGTTTGGAAAAGGCTGGCAGCATCGAAGCTTTTGGATAATGTGATGTGCATTCAACTCAAAATTTATGTCACCTCGCGACCTGTCTCGAAGACAATTTATTGCTGTCACTTCCGCCACGCTTCTAGCGAGCCAACTGCCAGCCGAAGGAGTGGATCTTAAGTCGGATGATGCCACCAAACTGGCTATTGAAGGCGGCAGCAAGTCATTGAAGAACCCGTCTCAAAAGCTAATCCGTTGGGGTGAGCCAGAACGGGAGCGCCTGTTATCCCTGCTAAGCCAATCGACTCTGTTATACTGGAAAGCACCGCAAACAACCCTGCTGATCCAGCGTTTCAGGGAGCACTATCCGTTGAAACATGTTATGACCTGCTCTTCAGGTACAGCCGCTGTACACGTTGCGATTGCCGCTGCGGGTATAGGCCCCGGGGACGAAGTCATCACCACCCCGATCACCGACATGGGAACGGTCATCGGAATTCTCTTCCAGCAGGCAGTTCCGGTTTTTGCCGACCTGAATCCGCACGACTACAACCTGGAGATTGCTGATGTTGAGCGCAAAATTACCTCCCGCACCAAAGCCATCATTGCCGTTCATTTGGCTGGCAACCCAAGCAAGCTCAATCAACTGAAGCAAGTGGCGGATCAACACGGTTTAATTCTGATCGAGGATTGTGCCCAAGCCTGGGGTGCCGCGTATCAAGGCAAGCCAGTCGGCACCATCGGACACATCGCTTGTTGGTCGCTACAGGATTCCAAACAAATAACCTGCGGAGAGGGTGGAATTGTTGCGTCCAACGACGAACGGTTTGGGCAACGACTGCAACCGTTTGCCGACAAAGGGATTGATCGCAACAATGTCAAACAAGCTACCGAAATCCTGGCGACCAATTATCGGATGAGCGAACTGCAAGCTGCCTTTGCTGCGGCCCAAATGACTCGTATGCAGGGAATTGCCGCCCAACGAGCCAAACTCGGAAATCTGCTTACGAGAGAAATACAGGGGCTTCCAGGCATTACTGCACATCAGGTGGATGAACGGGATCGCTGTTCCTATTATTCCTATATACTCAGAATTCAGCCGAAATTCATCCATTGTGGGCGTGAACAGTTTGTGAAGGCTCTGAATGCCGAAGGTATCGCCGCGAGCGCTGGATATATCCCTGAACCACTTTATAAAAAACCGTTATTCCAAAACCATTCGTTCTTTGCCGGACGCTGGCCCATTCGGGAGATGGGCCTGACAAAAATGGATTATACTAAAATCTCCTGCCCGGAGGCGGAGGCAATTTTAGAAACCTGTGTGCTTATTCGCATCAATCAAGCGATGGATGAAGATTACATCCGCGGAATTGGAGCTGGAATCCGAAAAGTGACGCGCCATTTTACAGCCTGACAGGCAACTATTCTTAGCGCCAAACCAAACACGCACTGTTATTCAGGGTCGGTAAAATACCCATATTCACGATCGTGAGGGAGGATAAAATCACGTCCAAGTCGGCAGCAACATTTTCATAACCAAACAATAGCCGTATCCAGGAAACTTTTGCAGCGGACTTTTTCAAATGGGAAAGCTTATGAGAAACATCATCGCAACAATGGGTTTGGCCTCAATCATCCTAATGAACCTGGCATCTTCCTGCCTCGCTCAAAGGTTACTCACCACCTATGTCGTTTGCGTTAGCAACGAAAAGTCCGGGGATGTCACCATCATCGATGGTCCTAATGGTGATGTAATGACCACCGTGCCGGTTGGGCGGCGGCCACGAGGAATTCATGCCAGTGCGGATGGAAGATTGCTTTACGTTGCCTTGAGTGGCAGTCCCTATTTTGAGAGCCTGCCGTTGGACGCCGAAAGGAATGTGGTTAAATATCCTGACCATTCCGCAGATGGAATTGCTGTCATCGATCTGCAACGAGGTGCGCTGGTTCGCAGACTTTCGGTTGGCTCCGATCCTGAACAGTTTCTTGTGGATCCGAGTGGCTTCCATCTTTACGTTCCCAATCGAGACATGGCCACTGTAAGTGTGGTGGATATGCCCAGCGGAAAGATTATCAAGGTCATTCCCGTTGGCACGGGCCCCGGTGGAATCTCCTTTGCTCCAAACGGAAAGCTTATTTATGTTACCTGCGAAGCTGATAATTGGCTCTTTTCAATTGACCCGGGAAACAATCAGATTGCCGACCAGTATCCTGTTGGAGCCAATCCACGCATGGTTAAGTTTATGCCGAATGGTGCGAGCGCGTTTGTGCCTTCTGCTTCCACCAACTATCTCAACATCATCAACATGACAAACCTTGCCTTGGTCAGCACTGTTGCCCTGCCCAAGGGTTCCCATCCAACAGAGATTGCCGTCGGACGGGATGCTAAAACCCTGTACGTCACTTCTGGCACCGCAGGCACGGTTTGCCTCGTGGACGTGCCAGGAAAATCATATATCAAATCCGTCGCCGTTGGTCCCCATGCACGCGGAATCGGCATTTCACCTTCCGGCAAAACCATCTACGTCGCCAACGGCCCTTCAAATGACATCTCGGTTATTGATGTAGAAACAGCGCGGGAAATCAAGAGAATCAAAACCGGAAAGGGCCCTTGGGGCATCGAAGTCGTTCAGCTTAAGTAGAGTAGAGGTTTGTCGTTCTCTCCTCGTTGGGCATTGGGTGCTGCATCCAGCAGGAGAAAGCACTCTTCGATAAAGCATCTCCGCCCGTTCACATTCATCTTTGTTGCAAATTGACTGCCTATCGTCAGGGATGTACCCCATATCGTAACCTCTTCCGTTTAATTAGCCTAAAGAAGGAATGGAATTAAGAAATTTAAGTGGGTTTTTCGCCTTCCCACAACTGATTGCAGGCCTGTCCCATGTTGAACGAATCGAGAGAGAAGGCATCGCTTCTCCAGGGATCAAAGGGAAAAACGCCCACGGGGCATAATAAACAGGGGAGAAGTTTTTATGGCACAGAGTCAATGGCCGACACCTTTCACAACCAATAATGTTTTGTCTGTAATTCTGGGCGGAGGTCGAGGCACGCGTTTGTTCCCCCTCACAAAGGACCGTTCCAAACCCGCAGTGCCGCTCGGTGGCAAATACCGGCTCGTCGATATCCCGATCTCAAACTGCATTAACTCCGGCATGCCGAGGATTTTCCTGCTCACACAGTTCAATTCCGCCTCGCTTCACCGTCATATTTCCCAATCTTACAAATTCGATGTGTTTTCCGCGGGGTTCGTAGAAATCCTGGCGGCGGAACAGACACTTACCGATACTTCCTGGTACCAAGGCACAGCGGATGCGGTGCGCAAGAATTTCATCCATCTCTCCAACCTGCATTTTGATTACCTGCTGATTCTCAGTGGTGATCAGCTATATCGGATGGATTATCGGACCATTGTCGCGCAACACATTGCGAGCAAAGCCGATGTCACGGTATCGACAATTCCTGTCACACGCGACCAGGTACCGGGATTCGGAATTATGCGAATGGATCCGGATTTTCGAATCACCGAGTTCGTTGAAAAACCAAAAGACCCCGCAGTTCAGGACAAATTTCGACTGGGACAGGAGTGGTACGAGAAGCTGGACATTCATGGAAATCAGGAATTGTTTCTGGCTTCAATGGGAATTTACGTATTCAGTCGTAAAGCATTGTTTGACCTCGTTGAGGAGTCGCTGCATGACTTTGGCAAGGATGTTATTCCGCAAGCCATTCGCACACACCGCGTTTGTGCCTATGTATTCCAAGGGGCCTGGGAAGATATTGGAACGATTCGGGCTTTTTTTGACTCCAACCTTGATCTCACAACCCTGCAGCCGAGATTTAATATTTTTGACATGACCGCCCCGATTTTTACCAGGCCAAGGTTTCTGCCAGCGGCAAAGATTAACGGCGGCATAATTGAGCAATCGCTGATCTCGGAAGGTTGCATCATCACGCGCGCCAAAATCACACAGAGTGTTCTAGGTTTACGCAGTATCATTGGAGAGTCAGCCCAATTGGATCGAACCATTGTTATGGGCAGCGATTACTATGAGACAGGGAACTCGATTAAGCAGCATGAAGCGGAAGGCAAGCCCCGGATTGGTATTGGCAGGAATACCCGGATCGATAATGCCATAATTGATAAGAATGCCCGCATAGGTGACAACTGCACCATTTCCCCTGTTGGCAAGGCGAAGGAACTCGATCACCCCCTCTATTTCATTCGTGATGGAATTGTAATCATTCCAAAGAATGGGTTAGTCCCTCATGGGACAACCATTTAGCTATCCTTTTAGAATCTACTGAACTTCATATGAGAGCCCGAATACACGCTTCAAGCCCTTGAACGTTAGACTCAGCAGTGGAAATTTAAAAGTGGCCTCCTTCCCATGGGTATCCTGGGAGGCTTGTCTCCCATACCGGCCAATTAACAGATTTTAAAGATGGCAAGAAGTAAAAAACAGCTGATTCTGCTCGATAAAGACCCACTTTGGTACAAAAATGCAATTATCTATGAACTGCATGTCAGGGCATTTTTCGATAGTAACGGCGACGGCATAGGAGACTTTCGTGGCCTGACACAAAAACTGGATTACCTTCAGGACTTGGGGGTAACGGCACTCTGGCTGTTGCCATTTTATCCCAGCCCGCTCAAGGATGATGGTTACGATACAGCAGATTATTATTCCATAAACCCGATATATGGAACCCTGGCTGATTTCAAAACTTTCATAAGAGAAGCCCATCAAAGAGGCCTGCGTGTCATTACCGAACTTGTATTGAACCATACATCCGACCAACACCGCTGGTTCCAACGAGCCCGGCGTGCCAAGACCGGTTCGCCAGAACGCGACTTTTATGTATGGAGCGACACGCCTGAAAAGTACAAAAATGTCCGCATCATCTTCAACGATTTTGAGCCTTCCAACTGGACGTGGGATCATGTGGCCCAGGCATACTATTGGCACCGGTTCTATTCTCATCAGCCGGATCTGAATTACGACAATCCCCGGCTGCATAAGGAAATAATCAACGTCCTGGACTTTTGGCTCGACCTGGGTGTTGACGGATTTCGCCTGGATGCAGTTCCTTATCTCTACGAACGTGAAGGAACTTCCTGTGACAATCTCCCGGAAACCCACGAGTATCTCAAAACCCTGCGAAAGCACCTTGATGACAAATATGGCGATCGGATGTTGCTTGCGGAAGCCAACAACTGGCCCGAAATCGCCGTAACCTACTTTGGCGCCGGTAAAGGGGACGAATGCCAGATGGCCTTTCATTTTCCGCTTATGCCCCGTCTTTTCATGGCCGTCCGCATGGAAGATCGAATTCCCATCGTTGACATCATGGAACAAACCCCTCCCATTCCCGAAACCAGTCAGTGGGCGTTGTTCCTGCGCAACCATGATGAGCTGACGCTGGAAATGGTGACCGATGAGGAGCGGGACTATATGTACCGCGTTTACGCCAACGAAGCCAAGGCGCGGATCAATCTCGGAATCCGCCGCCGATTGGCTCCTCTATTGGGAAATGATCGTAAAAAAATTGAGCTTCTCAACCTGCTGCTTTTGTCAATGCCGGGAACCCCGGTGGTTTATTACGGCGATGAGATTGGGATGGGCGATAATATTTTCCTCGGAGATCGTAATGGTGTGCGGACACCCATGCACTGGAGTTCGGACAAGAATGCCGGCTTCTCGCGCGCGTCACCTCAAGCCCTGTATTTCCCCATCATCCTCGACCCGGAATATCATTACGAATCCGTAAACGTGGAGGCCCAACAACGCAATCCTCATTCCCTGCTCTGGTGGATGAAACAGGTCCTGACCCTGCGCAAACGTTGGCATGCGTTTGGTCAAGGGTCGCTTGAATTTTTAAAACCCAATAACCGGAAAGTTTTGGCTTTCATCAGGCGACACGAACAGGAGCGCATCTTGGTGGTTGCCAATCTCTCCCGCTTTACTCAGCCAGTTGAATTGGATTTGTCGGCTTTTAAAGATGCCATTCCCCTGGAACTTTTCGGTCGCACCGAATTTCCTCAGATCACTGAAAAACCTTATTTTCTAACTCTGGGGCCGCACATGGCTTATTGGTTCTCCCTGGAACCCCGGCCAGTCGGGGAGGCGAAACATCTGCCGGTCGCCACTCCTGTTCTTACCACGCTCACCGTGTCGGATGCATGGGAGGAGGTTTTTACCGGACGCGCTCGCCGTGAACTGGAGAATTGCCTGCCCGGCTATCTGAAGCTCCGCCCCTGGTTTAACGGTCTGGGAAGGGAGATACGTTCCGTGCGTATCAAGGAAACCATTCCATTCAACTTTGATTCTGAAAAAGGAATGATCTGTATTGTCGGGGTGGACTATGTTCAAGCGGACCCGGAGCAATATCTGATTCCTCTCGCCTTTGCCTCCGGGAAGAAGGCTGAACAGGTCGGAACCGATTATCCCCACTTGGAGGTTGCGCGCTTGCGCCTGACCGGACGTGAGATCGAAGGCATACTGTATGATTCAGTCTGCAACAAAGCCTTTGGCAGCACGCTGCTGGAAGCCATTGCCAAGCGGCGGACGTTTCGCGGGAATGAAGGTGAATTGACAGTCACTCAAACCTTTGCGCTGCGAACAAATCGTGACGGCTCTCCGCTGCCCAAAGATGCCATGCTTGACAAGGCTGAACACAGGAACACTTCAATTCAGGTTGGAGAAAAGTTTCTGATCAAATTATTTCGCAAGATTGAGGCTGGAGTGAATCCGGATTTGGAGGTTGGCTTGTTCCTGACCGAGAAGAGGTTTTCCCATAGCCCGCCGGTAGCCGGATTATTGGAATATCAAGGAAACACCGGCACCTCCTCCAGCATTGGCATCGCTACAGTGTTCGTGCCCGGCAGCAGGCTGGCCTGGGATCTGACCCTGGATTCTCTGGGCAGATTTTTCGAACGAGTCCGGACCCTGCCCGAGCAATCTCAGTTGTCTCCTGCTGTTGATGGCACGGCAGTATCTCTGGTCGATAAAGAAATCCCGAATGGAATCCTGGAAATTCTCGGTGCTTTTTCCGAATCTGTCCGACTTCTGGGACAACGCACTGGCGAGCTCCATCTCGCTCTGGCTTCGGATTTGGAAAACAAGGATTTTGTTCCTGAACCATTCACACCTTACTACCAACGCGCCCTTTACCAATCCATGCGCAATAGGACCGTTCATTGCGTACGGTATCTCCGAGGGCAGATCAGTCATTTGGCGGGAGCAGAAGCACAGTTATTGGAAAAAGTTGTTAATTCCGAGAGTGATATCTTGAAGCGTCTTCGGGCGATTTATGAAACACGCATCACCGGGATGCGCATTCGTTGCCACGGCAATTTCCACCTCCGGCAAGTACTCGATACAGGCAAGGATTTCATGGTAATCGACTTTGAAGGCGAACCGGCACACACGTTGGGCGAACGCCGGATTAAACGCTCCCCGATGTACGACGTAGCGGTGATGATTCGTTCCTTGTATTACGCAATGCATTCTGCGGTCTTGAAGCAGGTTGAGCTGGGGACCTTCCATCCCGAAGACGTGGCGCGTTTGGAACCTTGGATGCGTTTCTGGCATTTCTGGATGAGCGTGATTTTTTTGAAGTCTTATTTGCAGGTGGTTGGCAGGACTGATCTCCTGCCTCAATCCAGGGAGGAGCTTGCTGTTCTGCTGCAGGCGCACTTGCTTGAAAGGGCGGTATTTGAAACTGCCTATGAACAATACCATCGCCCTGATTGGATAAAAATTCCCATGCAGGGCCTTCTTGAGTTGCTGGCAGCGGACAATAACAATGAATCAAAGAAATCAACCAATCCTTGAAGCGAGCAGGCTTCAACTGGGTGCCACCTATCTCGGTGAAGGGCGTTGCTCCTTCGAGGTTTGGGCACCCAATGCCAAAATAGTGGAGTTACACCAGGTCAGTCCAAACGATCGCATCCTGCCCCTGCGCTCCGAACGGGGTTATCACCGAGCAACCTTCGAGAAGGTTGCACCGGGAGCACGATACTTCCTGCGGCTTGATAATACAATTGAACGACCGGATCCGGTTTCAAGGTTTCAACCCGAAGGAGTCCACGGTCCTTCAGAAGTTATTGATTCATATTTTGAATGGACCGATTCAGACTGGTTTGGGCTGCCTTTGCGGGACTACATTATTTACGAACTCCACGTTGGCACCTTCACTCAGGAAGGAACATTTGCAGCGATTATTCCCTATCTTCCAGAGCTAAAGGAACTGGGCATTACAGCGATAGAATTGATGCCCGTAGCCCAATTTCCGGGCGATAGAAATTGGGGTTACGATGGCGTGGACTTGTTTGCGGTCCAGAACTCCTATGGTGGACCTAATGAACTCAAACGTCTGGTCAACGCATGCCATCAGGTTGGTCTCGCAGTCATACTGGATGTTGTTTACAATCATCTGGGTCCTGAGGGGAACTACCTGCGTGACTTTGGAAACTACTTCTCGGAGGATTACCACACCTTTTGGGGGCCAGCTCTCAATTTCGATGGTCCCGATAGTGATGAAGTCCGACGATTCTTTCTGGAAAATGCTCTCCATTGGCAAACGGACTTCCACATGGATGCCTTGCGTCTCGATGCAATCCATGCGATCCGAGATGCCTCGGCTTTTCCATTCTTGCAGGAACTCTCGCAAATCACTCAACGAAGATCCGAGATGCTAAATCGAAGGTTTCACTTGATCGGCGAAAGTGACCTTAACAACCCAAGGGTCATTTTACCCGGGAACCTCGGCGGGTATGGTTTGGATGCACAATGGAGCGACGACTTCCATCATTGCCTTCATGTGCTGCTCACTGGAGAGAAGAATGGTTATTACGCGGATTTCTGTGGGATTAAGCGCCTGGAAAAATTCTTCCGCGAAGGTTACACCTACACCGGAGAGTATTCATTGACGCGCCGTCGTCGTCACGGTCTTCCGCCAAAACTGAACCAGGCAAAACAATTCGTGGTTTTTTCTCAGAACCACGATCAAATCGGAAACCGGATGCTCGGGGATCGGTTAGCCAACCTCTGTTCCTTCGAAGATCTCAAATTAGCTGCTGGTTGCGTCTTGCTCTCTCCCTTTATCCCGCTCCTGTTCATGGGCGAGGAATATGGCGAACGCGCCCCTTTCCAATATTTTATCAGTCATACGGATCGCGGCCTGGTTGAGGCGGTACAAAAAGGCCGTCGCGAGGAATTTGCAAACTTTGTCTGGGAAGGTGAGGTGCCCGACCCGCAGGCTGAATCCACCTTCAATGCCTGCAAGTTAAATCACCGTTTGCGCACGCACGAAAGTCATCAAAATCTTTACGACCTCTACCGGGAGTTAATCGAGATTCGAAAATCGGTTCCCGCCATCACCAACGCTGAAAAGGACTCCTTGGAGGCTCAGGCGAGCGAGTCACAAAACGTGTTGTTTGTCCGGTACTACACACCTGATGATGAAATCTGTCTCCTCTTTTGTTTTGCACAGGAACTCACGACCTGCACCTGGGAAATACCAATTGGTGGCTGGCAAAACATTCTCGACTCCGCGATGGAACGTTGGAATGGCAAGGGCAGCAAAGTCCCCCATGAAATTCGCTCCAATGGAAGGCTCACCATTACTTTAAGTCCAAAATCCTTCGTCGTGCTACGACGAATCAAGCAGACGTAATAACATGGAAAAATTCATTTGCATCCACGGCCATTTTTATCAGCCCCCCCGGGAAAACCCATGGCTTGAAGAAGTCGAGTTTCAGGACTCAGCGTCTCCATACCATGATTGGAATGAACGGATTACTGCTGAATGCTATGCGCCCAATACCTGTGCCCGGATGCTCGATGGCGAAGGTCGCATCCAGAAGATCGTCAACAATTATTCAAAAATCAGTTTCAACTTTGGTCCCACCCTGCTCGCCTGGATGAAGGAGAAGGAACCGGATGTCCACGACGCCATCGTGGCAGCGGATCAACTGAGCCAGCAGAATTTTTCCGGCCACGGCTCCGCACTGGCGCAGGTTTACAATCACATGATCCTGCCACTGGGAAATCGCCGTGATAAATACACCCAAGTACTATGGGGTATTGAAGATTTTCAACATCGTTTTGGAAGGAAGCCCGAAGGAATGTGGCTGGCGGAAACTGCTGCGGACACGGAAACGCTCGAGGTCCTGGCGGAACAGGGAATAAAATTTACCATCCTCTCCCCATATCAGGCCAGTAGGGCCAGGGAAATTGGTGCTCGTAATTGGCGGGACGTAGACGGAGCGCGGATTGACCCAACGCGTGCCTATTTAATCAAACTCCCCTCCCGGCGAAGCATTTCGGTATTTTTTTACGACGGCCCCATCTCCCAGGGGGTCGCTTTCGAGCGCCTGTTGACGAGCGGAGAGAAGTTCGCAACTCGATTGCTGGGGGCTTTCTCAGACCGCGCGAATCGTGATCAACTGGTCAACATCGCCACGGACGGAGAAACCTATGGCCATCATCATAAGCATGGCGAAATGGCATTGGCTTATGCGTTACAATTCATCGAGAACAACAAATTTGCACGTCTTACCAACTACGCTGAATTTCTAGAGACACATCCTCCCACGCATGAGGTGCAAATCCATGAGAAAAGTGCCTGGAGTTGTTCTCACGGCGTAGGCCGCTGGATGGCCGATTGTGGGTGCAACTCGGGAGGTCGCGCGGGATGGAACCAGGGCTGGCGTGCCCCTCTGCGCGAAGCTCTGGACTGGCTGCGAGATCAAATCACCCCTCTATTTGAAGCGAAGGGCGCAGAGTTGCTGAAGAATCCATGGGGTGCACGCGATGCCTATGTGCAGGTCATTCTGGACCGACATCACGCAAATGTGGATAAATTCCTAACTGAGCAGGCAAATCATGAACTCAATGAAACGGAGAAAGTCCAGGTTCTCAAGCTCATGGAACTTCAGCGGCATGCGATGCTGATGTACACCAGTTGCGGCTGGTTTTTCGATGAAATATCAGGAATCGAAACGGTCCAGGTGATCCAATATGCAGCGCAGGTCATCCAATTGGCTCAGGAAGTATTTCATGAGGATCTCGAGCCCACATTTACCGGGTTGCTCGCCAAGGCTAAGAGCAACATTCCTGATCACCAGGATGGCGCCTGCATCTACACAAAATTCGTGAAGCCGGCCATGATTGAATGGAACAAAGTCGTGGCACATTATGCGGTTAGTTCCATTTTTCGCCCCTACTCCGCAAACCCGAAAATCTTCATGCGCAGTTTTGAACAGGAACACCGTGAAGATTTCTCCGTTGGCAAGGCAAAACTGGCGATAGGCAGAACTAAAGTGACCCATGAGGTGACGCATGAAAGCGCCCATCTGAGCTACGCGGTTATTTACCTGGGCGAACACAACCTCGCCGGCGGGGTCCAACCGGCTCAGGCGCAGGAAGATTATGAGCTGCTGAAGAAGGAGCTCGAGGAGGCGTTCCAGCGGGCCGATTTTCCAGAGGTCATCCGTCGCATTGATCATCATTTCCACGGATCAAATTATTCCCTGAAATCCCTTTTCAAAGACGAACAGAAAAAGGTGCTTTATCAAATTCTCTCTTCCACGCGGGAGGACCTCGAAAACAGGTATCGTTTAATTACGGAAAGATATGCGCCGCTGATGCATTTCTTGACCGACCTGCGGGCCGATCTGCCACTCGCCTTGCAGACTGCCGCAGATTTTATTCTACAAATAGACATAACCCGGGGTTTCTCGGCCGAGGACGTCGATCTGGAGAAACTTCGAAAGTTGTGCGCTGAAGGCAAGGCCAGGGACGTCAATGTTTTTGATGAAGATCTTTGTTACACAATAAAAAACCGCCTCGAAAACATGATGCGGGATTTTGCCGCCAACCCCGAGAACATGTCGCTTCTGCGGACCATGGAAGGGCTTACGGACATTGTTCGAACAGCGCCCTTGGACTTGAATCTGTGGCGTGTGCAGAACTTGTATTACGAAATGTTGCAACTCGCGGTGCCAAAATTTCGCGCGGCAGCCACGCAAGGCGATGTGATTTCCAAGGATTGGATGAACCTCTTTTTATCGTTGGGAGATCACCTGGCATTTGAAGTCAACCCTTTGGAAGCATGAGCAAATCACCGGGCTTGAGAAATACCAGACAACAAGGCCGCCGCACTCCATGCACAACCTATCGGCTTCAGTTCAATGCGGGCTTCACCTTTAAAGATGCCACAAAATTACTCCCTTATTTGAAGGAATTGGGCATCACCGATTGCTATGCATCACCGCTTTTTAAGGCCACTCCTGAAAGCAAGCATGGTTATGACGTTTGTGATTTTCAGGTACTTAATCCCAACCTGGGCACCGAGGATGATTTCAATGAGTTTACCAGCAGGCTGCGCGAGCTTGGAATGGGACTTGTCCTTGACCTCGTGCCCAACCACATGGGCATGAATCTCTCCAACCGTTGGCTCTTTGATGTCCTGGAAAACGGACAGCAGTCGCCGTTTGCCAGCTATTTCGACATTGATTGGCAGCCTCTAAAATCCGACCTGCACGACAAAATCATTTTGCCCATTTTGGGAGATCATTATGCAAGCGTACTTGAGAAAGGGGAGCTGCAACTGGTTTGGGACGATGACACTCTAAAGATAGCGTACTTTGATAAAATGTTTCCCGTTTCGCCCGCATCGTCCACCCCCATCCTTGAAAATGTAATGAATGAATTGGGTGCAGGCAGCCAGGCGATCTCCTCACAAATCAAGGCCATAATCTCTGATGCAGAGGATTCAAATTCCAATAAACTCCGGCTATCATCGTGGAAATTGGCACTTCGACAACTCCACAATGAATCACACTCCCTACAGCAGGCTATTCAAACAGTTTTAGGGAGGATCAATGGGAATGTGGATTCGCCTCAAACTTTTAATGTTTTGCATGATCTACTGCAAAAGCAGCATTACCGTCTTGCCTATTGGAAGGTCGGACCTCAGGAGATTAATTATCGCCGTTTCTTCGACGTGAACGAATTGATCTCAGTTCGAATGGAATCAGCCGACGTTTTCGCAGCGGCTCATGAACTCGTAATCCGCTGGCTGGCAGAAAGGGAAAGTAACAGGTTTGCGGGTAGATCATCCGGACGGCCTTTGGAATCCGGAACAGTATCTCGCCCGGCTGCAAAATACATTCCGCAAAAACCGATACAAGACCGATTCCGCCTCTCTCCCTCTTTATGTAGTGGCAGAAAAAATACTCACGAAAGACGAGCTTCTTCCCGAGGGTTGGCCGGTGGATGGGACCACCGGTTATGACTTTTTAAACCGGGTTAACGGAATCTTCATCGATTCCACCAATGCAGATGCGTTCGCTGACATTTATCAAACCTTTACTCACTGCGCCGGGGAGTTTTCAGAACTGGTTCACTCCTGCAAAAAGAGAATTCTCGATGAATTCATGGCAAGCGAGCTAACCGCCTTGACGCATCGGTTGAAGAGTGCCGCCCTGAGTTCCCGTTACGGGCAGGATTTTACTTTCAAGCTATTGCATGAGGCATTGGGAGAGATCATTGCCGCGTATCCGGTTTATCGCTCCTATGCAACCGAGACGTCAATAAAACCGACCGCGATCGAAGCAAGACACACCGAGGAAGCGATAAGCGCTGCGAAACAGCGCAACTCAAAAACGGATCAGGCAGCATTTGATTTTATCAGGAGTTTGCTGCTGCTGCAGCTGCCGGCGGATCTGGACGAAGCGGGGCGGCGACATTGCCGGGAATTTGTGCTGAAGTTTCAGCAACTCACCGGTCCGGTTATGGCAAAGGGGCTCGAAGATACCGTCTTCTACATCTACAATCGATTCGTATCATTAAATGAAGTGGGTGGCAGTCCTGAAGAGTTCGGAACCTCCCTCGCACAATTCCACCAACACAACCTTAGGATGGCCGGGCGCTGGCCTCACAGCATGCTCGCCACATCAACACACGATACCAAGCGAGGGGAGGATGTTCGCGCACGGCTCAACGTCATTTCCGAAATGCCGATTGAATGGAGAGCGGCTGTGGAACGATGGACTTCTTCAAACAGCAAATACAAAACCGAAGTCGCAGGAGCGCCCGCTCCGTACAAAAATGACGAATACCTCCTCTATCAGACACTGCTTGGAGCGTGGCCCTTTGACGCGGACCGTTCAGGCATGTTCGATGATTTCAAGAAACGTTTGCTTGCTTACATGTTCAAGGCGATTCGTGAAGCAAAGACCAACACTACCTGGAATGATCCCAACCAGGCCTACGAGGAAGCTGTAAAAACTTTCATTGTAGAAATTCTCGACCTTAATACTCCCTTCATGACGGATTTTCGGGAGTTTCAGAGCAAGGTCGCCTACTTTGGAATCTTTAACTCTCTCTCGCAAACCGTCCTCAAGCTAACCGCACCCGGAGTTCCCGACACCTATCAAGGAGCAGAGTTGTGGGATTTCAGCATGGTTGATCCTGACAATCGCCGCCCGGTCGGCTTCAGTCTGCGACAGGAAATGCTTATCAATTTACGGAACGCATCGGGGAAAGGCGGTTCCACCCATGGCTCGCAATTTGAAAAGCTTCTTGGCGAAACCCATACGGGAGCCGTCAAAATGTTCACTGTTCACCGGGCACTGGAGTTCAGGCGGCAACATCGAGTTCATTTTGAAAAAGGGGATTACGTCGCACTGAGTGCGGCAGGGAAAATGAAGAACCATGTCTGTGCCTTCGCACGCTGTCATGGGAGCAAAACCACCATTACTATCGTCCCACGGCTGGTGGTATCGCTCACCAATGGTCGACAAATGGCGCCAACTGGTAAAGAAGTGTGGGCAGATACCTGGCTTGCCCTGCCCTTCTCCAAAGCGGGAGATAAGTTTTGCAATGCGTTCACGCATGAGACGCATACGGTGCAATCGCAAAACAATGAGCCGGGAATATTCTTGAGCGATGCTTTGGCATATTTCCCTGTGGCCCTGCTTGAGAAAGTAGATTGAAGAAAGGCCTGAGAGCTTCGAGAAAACTCTCCTGGATTTAAGTTCTTCCGATTGTATTGGAGTGCTGATCGTCGTTCAAACGCACCTGATCAGGCGGTCGCTTTCGTTAGCCGATCCCGCACCTCCGCTATTGAGGAATGCTTTTGCTTACGGTATTTGTAAAATGCAAAGCCGGCACCCGCAAGAAATACTGCCGCCGCCGCAGTAATTATATTCCTGGCCTTGTGATCAGTGTCCAGCCAACCTCCATGTACAGAATTATATTCCGGCATCGGCGCGAACAGGTTGCCTTGCGAATGAGCGACAGGTTTGTCCAGGAAATGCTTCCTCTCAACTTTTGCAGCCACGAGGCGCTCCGAAAGCTCCGTTGAAAATTTGCGGAGCAAAACCAGGTGCCTGGCGGAACGTCCCACAAGCACTTCCCGCTTTGGATTTACGATACAACCAAGAATGGCTTCCGCAACCTGTTCCGGCTTGTAGACCGGAGGAAGTGCTTCTACAAAACGTCCGGTAAAATTGGCGGCATGTTGAAATATTGGTGTGTCCATGGTTGCTGGCAGCACAGTGCAAACATGTATATGCGGATCATTTTGCAACTCCATTCGTAAACTTTCCGAAAACCCGTTGATGGCAAACTTGCTGGTTGCATAGGCTGTAACGTATGGTGCGCCGGACTTTCCAAACGCGGAAGAAATGTTAATAAGAACTCCCCGTCCCTGTTTTCGAAAATGAGGCAGGGCCGCCCTGGCACCATGAACGCATCCAAACAGATTCGTCTCGATCACCCGCCGAAAGGCATCTGGTGGAGACTCCTCGAATTTGGAGTATAAAGCCACACCTGCATTGTTCACCCAGACATTGATTCTCCCATAAGTTTCAATTGCCTGATGTGCCAGCGCTTGCACCTGACTTTCATCGGTTACATCTGCCGTGACAACCAAAGCCCGCCCTCCCATCCGCTCACATTCCTCCGCAACTTCGCGCAAGGCCTTTTCCTGCCTGGAGGCCAGCACCACGGTTCCGTGTTTCCTTGCAATTGCGAGGGCGGTTGCTCTGCCGATGCCGCTGGAGGCTCCGGTTATAAGGATGATGGAATCTGAAATGTTTTCGGACATATGCTCCTTATGAAATGATTTATCCTTGCTGGTGAGCTAAAAACCGATGCCATGATTTGTAAATTAAGATTAAGGCGTCTTTAAAATATGCGCACTGGGGGAACCTACCCAAAACGACGGCGGCGACTTTCCTCTGCCAAACAGGCGTGATATAGTTCTGTGTTGAAAACAACACAATGTGATCAAAGGAAGGCGGGATTTAGACCATGCGTATTGCAATGATTTCAACCCCGTTTCTGGCGGTTCCTCCCAAGGGCTATGGCGGAACGGAACTGGTCATATTTGAATTGGTGGAGGGGCTCGTGGATCAAGGACATGAGGTGACCCTCTTCGCCACAGGTGATTCCAACACCAGAGCTGCTCTTTGTTATCTCTATAAGAAATCCAAGTGGCCGCCGCATCCGATTGTTGATTTGAACCATGTCACCTGGTCGTTTTCCCAAATCAATTCCGGCAAGTTCGATGCCATTCATACCCATTCACCCTCGGCTTTGGCCATGAACCGCCTGGTTCCGGAGCTCCCAATGATCTATACCATTCACCATGAACAGGAGCAGGAGCTTTCGGAATATTATTTGAATTTCCCGGAGGTTCATTACGTGACGATTTCACAGAACCAAAAGAGTTTGGAAACCCCTCTTCCACATTGTGATGTGATTCATCACGGACTGGATCCTTCCCGTTTTGAATGCGTTGATGTACCCAGGGATTATGTCTGCTTTATTGGGCGCTTCTCCAAGGATAAAGGACCACACACGGCAATCGACGCCGCGGGTAAAGCCCATCTCACAATTCATGTGGCAGGTGAAGTGCATCCTGACAGCGCGGAATTCGCTGGAAAGCTGCTCAAACCCAGACTCAACCTGCCGCACGTAAAATGCATCGGATGTGTCGGAACCAGTCAAAAGGTACCCCTGCTGCGCGATGCGAGAGCATTGCTCGCTCCATTGGAATGGGAGGAACCGTTCGGCCTGGTCCTGATCGAAGCCATGCTTTCGGGATGTCCGGTTGTAGCCTATCCTCGCGGAAGCGCGCCCGAATTGGTGGAAGCAGGTGTTACCGGCTACCTTGTCGCTTCGGTTGAGGAGATGGCTGAAACCATCAAAAAGGGTGGATTGCTGGACTCATTTGACAGGCGACGCTGCCGTGAACGCGCCACGGAACGATTCAGCCGGACGCGCCTGGTCACTAATTACTCCGCTCTATATGAACGGGTGATTTCAGCTCGCGCCAGACAACCTTGCGCTCAAAGAGCGAATCTATCCTTATTGTCGTATGAGCGTTGAATTCGCTGAAGCCCCGCTGATTCCCATTGGCATGGAAGAGGCTGTAGGGCATCGCGCGCTTGAATGTGCCGCTCAAACTTCCACTGAGAATACGGTGGTGTTAAAACATGACCGCTATTTTCTTATCACCGACCACCACGGTAATATCATCGCTCCATGTCAGCAATCTCCTCTGGGGCTCTATTACGAGGATACCCGCGTTCTCAGCCATTATGAATTGAAATTGCGAGGTGGGACACCAGCACTCCTCTCGGTTCAGGTGTCCCATGGCTATAGGGGACAGTTTGATCTCGCCATTACCGACGCTGAGTTCGGAGGAAATAGTTGGGATCCAAAAAACTGCATCCATATCCAACGTGAATTATTGATCTCAGAATCAATGATTGAGCGGATCACCCTATCTAACTATCTGCCCAGGGCAATTGACTACTGGATGGAATTGTCCCTTGCTGCTGACTTTTCGGATATCTTTGAAGTCAGAGGATGGAAACGGGAACGCATTGGACAATTTTACGCTCCTCAGATCAATCATTCTTCCATCCGCTTTCCCTACTGTGGAAGCGACAACAGCCTGATGATGAGCGCGATTAAATTTCATGAACCTCCCACTGAGTTGCATGCCAAAGGAGCTCGTTGGAAACTGGCCCTGCCACCCAAGGGCAACTTCCAGATCGAATGGGAAATCCAGGCTGGCAGGGAAAACAATGATCAACATGTCTGGACCGGATATGGCGTGGAGGAATTGCATACGAGCATGGATGAGCAGTATGCTAAATGGTCTGCCGCCTGCACCCATTTTCATACCAACCAGAACGAGTTTGAATGCATTCTGAATCGGGCCACCGACGATCTGCGTGCACTTTATGTTCATGATGATAAAGAAAAGATTGTTTCCGCAGGCATTCCCATGGTACTCAGCACCATTTGGACGTGACGCCTGCATCACTTCGATTCAAACACTCTCACTGAATCCGCAAATCGGTGTTGATACCCTTAGGTTCCTCGCGCGGTACCAGGGCAGGCGCGAAGATTCCTTCACGGAAGAACAACCGGGAAAGATCATGCACGAACTGAGGCGTGGCGAACTGGCCCGAAGCGGCGAGATTCCCCACGTTCCTTATTATGGGACGATTGATGCAACGCCACTGTGGTTGATACTTCTGCACGAAACCTGGCAGTGGACTGGAGATCTCCACCTGGTCCGTGAGCTGATGCCGAATGCTGAGCGAGCACTGGAATGGATGGACCGTTATGGCGACATGGATGGGGATGGTCTGATCGAATACAGCGGCACCTCCAGAAAAGGTTTGAACAATCAAGGTTGGAAAGACTCCGGCGATGGCGTGCCCTTTCCCGATGCCACGCTGCCACAGCCTCCCATCGCCCTGGTGGAAGTCCAGGGTTATGCCTACGATGCCCTAAGGCGGACTGCTGAACTCTATTCCGCGCTCGGAAACGAGCCGCTCTTCAGAGGCCTCAAGAAGAAAGCTGAGGATCTACGTGAGAAGATCATTCAAGCTTTTTGGATTGAAAACCTTGGCATGTTTGCTCTTGCCCTCGACGGCAAAAAGCAAATTGTGCCAACTATTACATCAAATGCCGGTCATCTGCTTTGGAGCGGGGTACCGGATGCGGAGCAGGCGGGAAAGGTCGTCAAACACCTGCTCAGTCCTGATATGTTCTCCGGCTGGGGTATTCGCACCCTAAGTTCCTCCCACCGTGTATATAATCCCATGAGTTATCATAATGGTTCAGTTTGGCCACATGATAACTCAATAATTATAGCAGGCCTGACGCGGTATGGGTTTTCCCATGCGGCAGTGCCCGTGGTTCGCGGAATGTATGATGCTGCAATCCATGGCGAATCACAACGCCTGCCCGAGTTATTCTGTGGGATGTCTCGGACTCAGGCCACGCATCCTGTTTGGTATCCGGTCAGCTGCTCTCCCCAGGCATGGGCCTCAGGTGCAATGTTTCTGTTCATGCAAACCATGCTCGGGATCAAAGCCGAGGCACCGGCAAATGTTTTGCACGTACGGAATCCTGTGCTTCCCGACTTTCTGGATGAACTTACCATATCAAACCTCTCCGTGGGACATTCCAAAATATCTCTCCATTTCAAAAGGCATGGAGACCGTACCTTATCGAACCTGCTATCTGTTTCAGGCGACCCGATTCAGATTCGGATTGAACTAACCTGATACCTCGGCCTGCCTCATGACTTGATTGTGGGTCACAACGAGTCGAGCTGATTTCGTTAAAAGCCTTTCATTGCGCTTTTGTCCTGTGTTCATATACTCGGGTTGGATGAAAATTACTCAGTGCACCACAGCCGCAAATCAGACTGTGGTCCCTGAATTGAACGAAGTTATCTGTGAGTTCCCCTTTTAATAAGTTTGTAGCTGGTAGTTTCACACTGGCACTGGTCATTTTCGCATCCATTGGCGTCGTAACCTTCCGCACGACCAATAACCTGATTCATACAACTGAGCGGGTTGCACATACGCGGGAAGTACTGGAAACATTGGGCTCGCTCCTCTCTGAACTGGACGAAGCAGAAGTGGGCGAGCGTGGTTATGTAATTACGGGAAACCAGGAGCTTCTGGAGCCTTATCATTCCGCTCTGCGCCAGATCAAACACGAAGCCAGTCGACTTCGGACGCTGACTCAAGATAATCTTCAACAACAAGGGAGGATGGACAAAATGGATCCTCTCATTAATTCAAAGCTCACCAACATCGAACAGATCATCAAAATTCGATCGTCGCAGGGATTTGAACTGGCAGCGGCTGCTGTTGCCGCTGAAGAAGGTAGGCAGGTGATGGATAAAATCCGGTCTCTGGTTACTGAAATGAAATCAGAAGAGGCACACCTCTTGAAAGGCCGCACTGAAATATCCCACACGGATGCCACTACTGCACTCGAGTTCTCACGTGCGGGTACGATCACAGGTTTTGTCCTGCTTCTGTTATCTTTTTACTTTTTGCGTTATGAAATAAAACGAAGGGAATTGGCCAGGCAGGAAGTTACAAACCTTAATGAATATCTCAAGAGTCGCACGGCCAAACTCGAATCCGCGAACGAGGAACTTGAAGCTTTTTCGTATAGCGTGTCTCATGATCTGAGAGCTCCGATTCGCCACATTAGCGGCTTTGTCGATCTTCTCAGCAAACAGGCGTCGGTCTCCCAGGATGCAAAGAATGCGCGCTACCTTAAGTTCATCAATAATGCAGTGCACCACATGGGTGCCTTGGTTGATGACCTGTTGTCCTACTCCAATATGTCAGGTGCGGAATTGCGCATTGAAACAGTGGATCTAGGCCGCTCGCTCAGGGAGGTAAAGGACAGTCTGTCCGATTCTTACGCCAAACGCTCCATCGTCTGGTGCATTGATGAAAACTTTCCAACGGTCCAGGCTGATTCTTCCATGATCCGTCTGGTTTTTGTAAAACTTTTGTCAAATGCCATCAAATATACTCGTCCGCGTTCAGAAGCACACATCACGATTCAGTATTCCTCCACCCGGTCGGAACACCTTATCGAAATAAAGGACAATGGCGTCGGCTTTGACATGCAATATGTAAACAAGCTTTTCGGTGTATTTCAAAAGCTCCATCATCCGGACGAATTTGAAGGCACAGGGATCGGCCTTGCCACAGTTAAGCGGATCATTTCACGACATGGTGGACGGACTTGGGCAGAAGGCACTCTGGATAAGGGTGCAATGTTTTCATTCTCGATTCCAAAAGATCAAATTTCAAAAGCCGCAGGAAGTGAGTAGATTCCTGCATGACGGTCATTGGGTGTGGCCACCCTTCCGCTCGTCAGAAAGCAAAACTTGGTTAACTGGAGTTTAATTTATTTATTAAGCGAATGGACCATCCGATTGGTAATGCTGGTCTATGTTCCACAACGACGGAGCGCCGCCGCATCCAGAACCTGGTTGCTTCTTATTTTCCTGCTCCCCTGGCCCGGCTTGGTCGCCTATCTACTCTTTGGCAGAATTTATCTCCCGAAAAACAGGCTTGAGCGCCAGGAGCGAGCCTCCCGCTTCATTCGAGAGGCACAGTCTCAGATGGGCGTGCGCACGCTGGCAACCCCCATGCTCCCACCGAATCTCGAACCGATCGTGAATCTCGCAAGCCGCCTGGGCGACTTCGAGCCGTTCGGAGGCAATAAAATTGAATTGCTCACGGAATATGCACCCGGCATTCAAAGACTCATCGATGACATTGATCAGGCCAGGAATCATGTCCACTTGCTTTATTATATATACGGAAATGATGAGTGGGGACAACTCGTCGCGAAGGCTCTTGCTCGTGCAGTAAAGCGCGGGGTGAAATGCCGGGTCCTCCTTGATGCGGTTGGTTCCAAACATGCCATTACTCATCTCGCTCCACGCATGCGACTCGAGGGTATCGAAGTGCAAGCCATGCTTCCGTTTCACTTATTCCGCCGTAATAGCGCCCGCTTTGACCTTCGCAATCACCGTAAAATCGCGGTGATCGATGGCAGGATAGGCTACACCGGCTCGCAAAACATCGTTCTTCCCAATTTCGTAAAAGGCTTTCCGAATGAAGAGTTGATGGCCCGGATAATTGGTCCCGTAGTGATTCAATTGCAAGCCGTCTTTCTGGCAGACCAATATTTTGAAACGGGCACCAGGCTCGAGCACCCCGATATCTTTCCAGATCATTCTCCTGCTGAAGGCGCAATTGCACAAGTAGTTCCCAGCGGCCCAGGTTACAAGCACGAGAACGGCCAGGAACTCATGATCGCCATGCTCTACGCAGCCCGCCAGCGCGTGGTCATAACCACTCCTTACTTCGTGCCAGACGAACCCTTTCTGCAGGCCATCCGATCGACTGTTCTTCGTGGAGTGGATGTGCATCTCGTTCTATCCAAGCATGCCAACCAATTGATCACACAACTTGCCCAGCGCTCCTACTATGATGAACTTCTGGAAGCGGGTGTAAAAATCCATCTCTACAAGCCCCGCTTTCTCCACGCCAAGCACTTCACTATCGATGATGAAATTGTGCTCATTGGCTCAACCAACATCGATATCCGATCATTTGCACTGAATGCAGAAGTTAACATCCTTTTCTATGGCGCCGAAATCGTGAATGAAATCCGCGCCATTCAGGAGGGTTACATTGCAAACAGTGAACCGGTCAATCTGGAACAATGGCGTGAACGCCCGCTGATCATTCGCACCATTCAGAGCATTGCCAGACTGGCGGATTCCTTTTTATGACCGGTCTGTATAGCAGCTGAATTAGATATCCCAGCCGCAATTCCTGATTATGAATCACGGTTTAGGCAAATCGTTCTTAAGCTCTAGGGAGGCTGGTTTCACATCCTTCTTAAACTCACCAAAGCCATACATGGTTGGCTGATAATCTCCCACCAAACTCACTTCAGCCTTCGTCGGCACCTCCATGCCCAATCCCCAAAACACCGCGTTCACCAGCAGGCGCCTTAATCCTTCATTCTGCAAATCAGTTGCTGCGCCCATCGTGGTGCAGAGAATCTTGTTCGTCTTCCCTGCTTCATTCTTGTGAAGCCTCGTCCAAACCACTGGCTGCATTGGTTCATTCTTTTTGCCCTGAACCGGCCCATCCGTTGGGTTCATGCCGGTCAACACCTGTCCGCGTACCAGTATCCTCGCATCTGCGGGTGGGTTCGCAGTGTAAACATCCGTAGTTCCAAAAATATCCGAAACTCCGCGTAAGATCACGTCCTCCTTGACTGAGTCCTCGATAATTCCACGGGTCGCTTCCTTTTTATGTGCCCCATGATGCGCCACCCAGGTCTCGCCCAAAACCTGCTTTCCAAATCCGCCCGGCCAAGCCGAACCGTTCCAGGTATATTTCGCGTAGGGGCTCGTCGAATCCTTGTCGTAAGAAAATGCGTGGGTGCTCGTCCGTAGTGCAATAATAGGCTTGCCCGCCAAATACGCATCCACGAAATGCTTCATTTGTGCGTCAGGCCATTGGCGAAACCGCAACAGCATCACAACCGCATCTGCGGAATCCAATGCCTCAGCTCCCGGCAGGCTCTTTGTATTCGTCGGATCAATCGTTCCGTCCTTCGGGTTGATCGCAAATAACACTGTGCATTTAAATCCCTCGCGAACCGCAAGGATTTTAGCCAACTGCGGCAATCCCTCTTCGGAACGGTATTCCTCGTCTCCACTCAGAAACACAATGTGTTTCCCAACTCCCGGCCCCGACTTCCCTTCATAAACCACGAAGTCAGCTGCTCCAGCCACAAGACCTGATTGCAAAAGAACTGCCAACAAAGCCCAGAGATAACTTTTTATTACAGTCGTTTTCATAATTCTCGGTGAACAATCCATTAATTACATCAGGACGCTCTGATTGTCAGTTTTAATCACTCTCCTTCTTATCTGGATGCGATATTTCGCTTCAAACAGAGCCCTTTTCGCTGCCCTGGCTGGAACTTTCCATCCTCCATTCCAAACCAGCTTTGAACATTTCCCTTGCCTTAGTGTTTATATTACACTATCATTCTTCAACGAATTTGGATTAAATGCTATGCCATTCACCTACGAATATCCTCGAGCGGCCCTCACGGTCGATTGCGTTGTCTTCGGCTTCGACGAAGGCGAACTCAAGGTCATGCTCATTCAACGCGACCTTCCGCCCTTCGAAGGCAAATGGGCTCTCCCCGGCGGATTCGTCCGTGTGGATGAAACCCTCGACGAAGCCGCCCGCCGTGAATTGGAAGAAGAAACGGGCATCGGCAAGGTTTACCTCGAACAGCTTTACACCTTTGGCGATCTCCAACGCGATCCCCGCGAACGTGTTGTAAGCGTCGCCTATTACGCCCTCGTCAAACTGGGCGAATACCGCATCAAGGCGACTACCGACGCCCGCAACGCCGCCTGGTTTGGTGTCTCGGATATTCCGAAACTCGCTTTCGACCACGATAAAATCCTTGCCGCCGCCCTGCAGCGACTCCAGGGAAAGGTTCGCTATCAGCCCATCGGTTTTGAATTGTTGCCGCCCAAATTCACCTTATCTCAACTGCAACACCTCTATGAAACTGTGCTCGAGCAAAAACTCGATAAACGCAACTTTCGCAAAAAAATCCAGGGCATGGGCCTGCTCGTCGAACTGGATGAAATCGAACAAGACGTCGCCCACCGCGCGGCCCGTCTCCATCGCTTCGATCAAAAGCGTTACGACCAATTGAAGAAGCGCGGATTTAATTTTGAACTATAAAAAGTAATTTTTGTTATGAGCCGCACAATCAGAAGCACTATCGCTCAGCAAACCGTCTCCATCCTCGAAGCCGGTCACTACACCGCTCCGAGTGGCAGAAAGGTCGAGCTCGCCGACGCCATCAAACACGCCCTCGCGGGCACCACACTCCATGAAAACGAGGTCTCGGCAACCGTTTCCATTTCCCCTGCCCTCGCGCAAACCAAAATCGAAGTCACTCCTGAAACGACCTTCGAAGCCAGTGCCCGTCTCGCTGCCCAACCGGACGGTCCAATCGCCTGCCTCAATTTTGCCTCAGCAAAAAACCCCGGTGGCGGCTTCCTCACCGGCGCCCAGGCGCAGGAGGAATGCCTGGCCCGCTCCTCGGCTCTTTATCACTGTCTCCTGTCACAACCCGCTTATTACGAACGCAACCGGGCCAACCGTTCGACGCTTTATCTCGACCTGCTGATTTATTCGCCGGATGTTCCATTTTTCCGCGACGACGCCGGACAGCTTCTGGAGAAGCCTGTCTTTGCGTCGGTTATCACAGCACCAGCCCCCAATCGTGGAGCCCTTGCCGACAATGAGCCCCAAAGCCTGCCCCTCGTCGAACCAACTCTTGCCCGACGTGCCGCCATGGTTCTCTCAGTCGCTGCCGGCAAACGCGTGAAACGCCTCATCCTTGGAGCATGGGGTTGTGGAGTTTTCCGCAACGATCCGCGCATGGTGGCGCAATGTTTTGCTGCTTATCTTGACAAAGGTGGTAAGTTCGCCGGCTGCTTCGACGAAGTAGTGTTCGCGATTTATGACAAATCTGAAAATCGCGCCACTTATTCTGCGTTTGCAGAGGTCTTCGCGAATCGCTGACCACATTGAATAACTTGAACTGTTGGCAATAATGAAACTCGCCTTTTTCAACGAGATCGAGAAAGCCCAAAACGTTTTAATCGTTGGGGCTGGCGGAGGCTTTGATATTTTCTCCGGCCTTCCACTTTATTTCGCACTGCGGAAAGCGGGTAAAACGGTTCATTTGGCCAATCTGTCTTTCTCCAGGATCGATTTTTGTGAGGGCGAACGTCCGATCCCGTCTCTGCTTAAGGTGACCCCTGGAACCTCCGGTCCTGCGAGTTACTTCCCTGAAGTCTACCTCTCGCAGTGGCTTTCTAATCGGTTCGGCGAAACACCAATCTATGCCATCAGCCAGGCAGGTGCCCGCCCGGTTCAAGAAGCTTACAACTGGCTTGTTCAGACGCTTCGTCCCGATACGTTGATTTTGACAGACGGGGGCACAGACAGCCTGATGCGTGGCGACGAAGCCAGCTTGGGCACCCCTGAGGAAGACATGGCTAGCCTGTCGGCAGCGCACTGCGTCGAGGGTCCCGAACGCAAGCTGCTTGTATGCCTCGGCTTTGGCATCGATTTTTTTCACGGCATTTGTCATGCTCACTTTTTGGAAAATGTTGCGGCACTCATAGCCGAAGGTGGGTATCTTGGAACATGGAGTGTCACCCGCGAAATGGAGGAGTTCGGGTTATATGAGGAAGCGTGCGAGTTCGTTTCCGCCCGCATGCCGCGCCAACCCAGCATCGTAAACAGCAGCATCATTTCCGCCATCAATGGAAATTTTGGAGATTTTCATTCGACGAAGCGCACCGCGGGATCGACGCTGTTTATCAATCCTCTCATGGGTCTTTATTGGAGTTTTCGATTGGAAAACGTGGCCCGGCGCAACCTTTATCTCAATGATATCAGGGATACCGTCGCCTACCATGAACTGTCATTGGCCATCGAGAAGTTCCGCGCCATGCAGCAAAAAACCAGACTTTGGACGGACATACCATGTTGAGTCTGACTCAACTTACGAATTTAAAAAATAATTATGAAAGCACTTATTCTAGTCGACTTACAAAATGATTTCCTCCCCGGCGGCGCTCTGGCTGTCCCCCATGGGGACACAGTTCTCCCCTTGGCGAACAAACTCCAAAGCTCGTTCAAGCTCATTCTGGCCACGCAGGACTGGCACCCAATCAATCACAGCAGCTTTGCCGTTAATCATCCGGGCAGAACACCAGGTGAAACTGTGGTACTTAAAAAGCGTCAGCAAAAACTCTGGCCTGTGCATTGCGTTCAAAACACCCGCGGCGCTGAAATCACCACCGGGCTCATGATGAACAAGGTCAATAAGGTTTTCAAAAAGGGCGTCGATGTGGAAATTGACAGCCATAGCGGCTTTTTCGACAACGACCATCAACGTTCCACCGGCCTCGGTGAATATCTCAAAGAGAAAAAGGTCAAGGAAGTCTACATCCTCGGCCTGGCAACCGATTACTGCGTCAAAGCCACTGCCCTCGACGCCGTCGCCCTCGGCTTCAAAACTCACCTCATCGAAGACGCCTGCCGTGGAGTCAACGAAACTGATTCCAAAAGCGCCATCGAAGAAATGCGCAAAGCCGGTGTCGAGATCACCAAAACCAGCGTCGTGCTCAATCCACCAAAGAAAAAATAGATCTTATGGATGATGCAAAAAGGGAACTTCTGTACGAAGGCAAACACGTCCGGCTCTTCCGCATCGGCCATTGGGAATTCGCCGACCGCGTTAAAGGCAGTGGTGCCGTTGTTATTGTCGCCATCACTCCGGAAGGCAACCTGCTCCTCACCGAACAATTCCGGTTGCCAGTCAATGCCAATGTCATCGAACTGCCTGCGGGCATCGCCGGTGATTTAGCCGGACACGAACAGGAAGCACTTGCCACTGCCGCCCATCGCGAGTTGCTCGAGGAAACGGGCTACGAAGCCAAAAACATGACCTTCCTCACCACCGGCCCACCCTCCGCAGGTCTTGCCACCGAAATCGTCACCTTCATGCTCGCCACCCATCTCCGTTGCGTTAACTCCGGCGGCGGCGATGAACATGAAAACATTACCGTTCACCAGGTTCCATTGAAAGACGTCCCAGCCTGGCTCAATCAAAAAGCCGCTCAAGGTCTCATGATAGATCCCAAAGTTTACGCCGGCCTTTATTTCGCCCACCAACCAACGATGTAATGTTCTATGGACATCCTCACCCATGCGGCCATCGGCTTTATCGCAGCAAGTCCCTTTGCTGCGAATAGCCCGGAGCTGGCGGGTGGAATCGTCCTTGGTTCTGTGCTGCCGGACCTGGATACATTCAGTCGTGTTTTCGGCAAGCGCGCCTTCCTTAAGTGGCATCAAACGTGGACTCATTCCATGCCCCTCGCACTCGGACTGAGTGCAATCCTGGCAGTTTGCTCTGCTTCCGTCGGTTGGAACGGAGTGCAACTAGGGATGGGCATATTCGTTGGCATGCTCGGCCACATTCTCCTGGACTACAGCAACACCCTGGGCATCGCGTTATTGAAGCCATTTTCCCACCGACGCTTCTGCCTCGAATGGGTCTTTTTCATTGATGCCACTGTCCTCATTGTCACCTTGCTCACAACAGCCGTCATCCTATGGAACTGGAATCAAGGACAGCTCGAGAACTACCGTGCCTCATTGGCTTGTGGCATCTTCCTCATTGTTTATTGGCTGGTCAAAGGCGCCTTGAGAAATCGTGCCGGTCGCCTTGCGCCTGCTGGAACAATTTCTCTGTTACCCTCCGCGTTCATTCCATGGAAGTTTCTGGGAGCGAAAATTGAAGGAGTCCAAGCATCGTTATTCCATTTGAACGCGTTCACGGGTGCGACTCAGCCGAAGCCCTCTGTTCCCATTCACGATGCCACCTTCAAGTCTATGCTGGCTCAATTGCCTGAATTTAAGATGATGCAGGAACTGTCCCCTGCTTACCACGTGGTGGACGTGGCCACCGAAGGCACAGGTAAACGCCTGCTCTGCCGCGATCTTCGCACTCGTAACTTCAGCACTTCTTTTGGCGATCTCACCGTCTGGCTCAACGACACAAACCAAATCACGAAGGTTCACTTCCATGTCTAGCACCGCCACTCAACCAAAGGTCCGCACGTTTGGCTTTCGTTTCTCAGCAACCGATGCGGGAATAATTTTGGTTTTTATTGCTGTGACGTCTCTCTTGAAGTTGGCTGGCAGTCCACATGCATGGATTCTTCCGATTGTCGCCTGTCACTTTTTCCTTTTCTGCAACGTGTTCCGCGTACGTCCACGTTTCGAGCTGGCCTGGGCAGGTTTGTTTATCGTCAACGTGGTCACCTGTAGTTTATTGGACAAACTGGAATGGAACACGGTCCTGCTTACTCAAATCCCTGTTACTATCATCGTCATCCTTGCGGAAATGAAAACCCCTCGCTACCACGGTATATTTGCAGCCCGCCTAAATCCTCGCCTCCCTGAATACCTGAGAGGAGAAGTGCCATGAAATCCAGGATTCGCTTGTTTGCCAACGTCGTTTGTGCTTCGCCCGAAGTCCGTACTGCTTTTCGCGCACGTGGAATCATGGAACTGTGGTGGAAAGGCCTTCTGGCTCTGCACCAAAAACCCAATTTGCTGAAAATAAATCGCTCTGAAGAACGAAGCATCATAGCTGCTGGGTTTCGTTTCTATGCCTCTCTATATCAATACCTCGGCCTGATTTTTCTGACCTTGTCGATGGTAAACCTTTCTGTGGCATTCGTGGCAGGTTACTGGACGCTTCTGGGCATTTTAACTTCAGTTTACCTTTGGCTGGCCGGCAGCATCGCACGTTCTGGAGCTCGCGATTTTGAAGTAGGAACCCTTTCAGGAACGATTTCTCTCGTCTGCTTTCTTTTCATGATAGCAATGTTTCTGGCCGCTTTCGTGATTGCGGCCAGCATTGCTTTTCATTGTCAGCAGAGTCTGCCCACCTTTTTAAATCTTTTCCTGACCACACTTCTGTTTGTGTTCGGGATAGGTTCGTACGCTCTCGAACTGGTTTACTTATTCGCCAGGAGGATCGAACTGAAATGAAACCGCTCTCGACACGTGATCGCATTCTCGGCGGCCTTTGGGGCGCATCTGTGGGTGATGCTCTGGGTGTTCCGGTCGAATTTAAAAATCGCTTTGTTCTCAGCAGCGATCCCATCACCGGCATGCGCGGCCACGGCTCGCATCATCAACCAGCCGGAACCTGGTCCGACGACACCTCTCTGACTCTCTGCGCCATCGAAAGTCTTCTCTACGGCTTCAATACTGACGATATGGGCCAGCGTTTCGTCGATTGGCTTCAGCAGAATCGCTGGACTCCGTGGGGTGACGTCTTTGATATAGGTTTGACAACCATGGACGCTCTCTCGCGGGTCGCCAAAGGCACCAAAGCGGAGGAAGCAGGCAGCAGGGACGAACATAGTAACGGCAATGGCTCGCTGATGCGCATTCTGCCATTGGCATTATTATTCGCATCAGAACCAGTTGATCTCCTGCTGGACCATGTTCATCGGGCATCCGCCATTACTCACGGACATCCGCGCTCCCAAATGGCCTGCGGATTCTATTGTATGTTGGTTGCAAAACTTTTGAAGGGCTTTACGCCTCTCGATGCTTATCTGCAAACTGTCGAGGAGTTCAATTCACATTATCAAAAAGAGCCACTGTTCGCCGCGCAGCTACCTCGCTTCTCACGCCTGATTAGCGGAAATATCCACGTCAAAAATAGCGATGACATTGTTTCCAGTGGCTACGTCCTGCACACCTTGGAAGCCAGCATTTGGTCACTGCTCACTTCGAACTCCTTTGCAGAAACAGTCCTAAAAGCGGTGAACCTCGGCGGTGATACCGATACGACAGGCTGCGTCGCTGGCGGTCTCGCCGGAGTTTTCTACGGTTCGAGGGCCATCCGCGAAGACTGGATCAAAATCCTCGCTCGTAAAGGTGATCTCGACTGCCTCTATCACGAATTCGCCGATCTCTGTGAAACAAAAAAGGGTTCTTAATGTCTCTCCATATCCAAAGTCATCTGACTGACGTTCTCATCGGAACTGCCGTTGGCGATGTTTTGGGTCTTCCCTCAGAAGGCTTGTCGCCGGAGCGCATACAGCGACGTTGGCAGGGCGACCTTGCCCATCATTTCATTTTCAATCATGGAATGATCAGCGACGATACTGAACATACTCTTTTCGTCGCTCAAGCGTTGCTCTCTCACCCGGAGAATCCCGCCGGATTTCAACGCAGTCTCGCCTGGAAACTTCGTTTCTGGCTGTTGGGCATTCCCGCAGGCATTGGCCTGGCAACCCTCCGCTCCATCATCAATCTTTGGCTCGGCTTTCCATCAAATCGCAGTGGAGTTTTCTCGGCTGGCAATGGCCCGGCCATGCGCACCGCAATTCTTGGCGCTTATTTTCATGACCGTCCTGAACTGCTTCGCACTTACGTATCCGCCTGCACTCGATTAACCCACACCGATCCCCGTGCTGAGATCGGCGCTCTGGCCATCGCCCAGGTCGTTGCGTGGGACATGCAACATCCGAATGATCCAACCGGTGTTTTGAGATTTCTCGTGGAGGAGTCCAATGATCCCGAATGGACTGCCCTGCTAAAGAAAATGGATGCCGCCTACCACGCAGGCCTCTCTGTCAGTGAATTTGCCCTCAAACTGAACCTCAACAAAGGCGTCACCGGCTACGTTTATCACACCGTTCCCATGGCCATCTTCACGTGGCTGCGTCATTACGGCAATTTCGAAGCCGGCCTCAAGGCAGTCATCGCCTGCGGTGGCGATACCGACACCGTCGGTGCAATTACCGGCGCACTTTTGGGATCAACTGTTGGAGCCAAAGAGATTCCACTCGCCTGGCGAAAAGGAGTTTTGGAATGGCCTAGATCGCTTGCCTTCTTGGAACGAGTTGCCATACGGCTTGCTGATCAAAAAGCATCAGGAATCATTTCCAAACCCGTCCCTTACTTCTGGCCGGCATTAGTCCCGAGAAACTTTTTCTTTCTTGGTATCGTTCTGGATCACGGCTTCCGTCGCCTTGCACCACCCTATTAATTCCTATGAGTAGCCGAACCGTTAAAATTAGTAAATTCCTCAGCCTCGTGCTGCGACATGAACCCGGGAGAATCGGCATCCAACTCGATTCCGCCGGTTGGGTGGATGTCGATGAACTTCTGCGCGCGTGCACTGCCCATCAATTCCCTTTCTCCCGCGATGAACTCAATCAGGTAGTCGCCACCAACGACAAAAAGCGCTTCGCCTTCAGTGAGGACGGCAAACGCATCCGCGCGAATCAGGGGCATTCCGTCGAAGTGGAATTGCAATACGAACCCAGCGTGCCTCCTGAAATTTTATATCATGGCACAGCCGATCGTTTTCTCGCCTCCATTCAGCAGGATGGCTTGATCAAAGGCAACCGTCATCACGTCCACCTCTCCACCGAGCTCTCCACCGCCATCAGCGTCGGCCAACGCCATGGTCGACCGCTCGTTTTTCGCGTTCTCGCCGGACAGATGCATCGCTCAGGCCATCAATTCTTCGTCTCCGCCAACGGCGTCTGGCTCGCTGACCACATCCCCGCAAACTTCCTACAAATCCATACCGGGGAGCAATAATGCTATCGTAGCCTTGTGACAATCTGCCAGGTGTTGTCGTTCACCTTTCAGGTGCCATGTTCATCACTTCTCCAACACCGGCCTTAACACCTTCCACACATTTTCCGCCACAATCTTGTGCCCCTCCACATTCGGATGAATATGGTCCGCCTGATTTAATTCTGGATTGCCTCCCACTCCTTCCAGCAAAAATGGAATCAACTCCGCATGGTTCGCCTTTGCCACTTCCGGAAAAGTCTCTCGATAAGCCTTGTTATATTCCTCTCCCATATTCGGCGGCATCTGCATCCCGGCCACGATAATTTTCACATCAGGATATTTCTTCTTCGCCTTTTCGATAATGGTTTGAAGATTGGTCCTCGTCGCTGCGACGGGAATCCCTCGCAGGCCATCGTTGCCACCTAATTCCAACACCAGCACATCCACTTTCCGTTTCAACAACCAATCCATCCTGCGCAACCCGCCCGCCGTTGTGTCCCCGCTCACGCCTGCATTGACCACCGTGTAATTCAAGCCAGCTTCATCGACTTTTTTCTGCAACAACGCCGGAAAAGCTTCACTCGGGTCCACGCCTGCCCCAGCCGCCAGACTGTCTCCCAGAATCATGATGGTCTTTTTGTCTGTTGAGCCCGCGCCCTTCTCGGCAGCGTTGGCAGCCTTCACGTCGGCCAGCCCAATAACCGCAAGCACGACCGCCATAACCCACAGTTGAAACTGATAAGCGCTCCGTCTCAATGCCCGTTCCCAAAAAATCATAACCCCAATATAAGCTCCAATCCTTGAATCTTGCCAGCAGTCCGTTTTGTATAAAATACATGACCATTGTTTGACGTGACGCCCCTCTCATGGAATAACAAGCCAGTGAGTTCGAGCGCCATATTGGATGTTCAGCATATAACCAAAAGTTATCCCGAAGGAAACGGCACGCTGACGGTCGTCAAAGACATCAATTTCTCCATCCCTCGCGGTTCCACCTGCGCCATTCTTGGCCCTTCCGGTAGTGGCAAAACCACGCTGCTCGGTCTATGCGCCGGTCTCGACCGCCCTTCTGATGGCGAAGTGCTCCTCGACGGCACGCAGTTGAGCAAACTCGACGAAGACGGACGCGCCCGCGTCCGCAACGAAGTCGTCGGTTTCGTTTTCCAAAGTTTCCAACTCATCCCGACACTAACCGCTCTCGAAAATGTCATGGTTCCACTGGAACTGCGCGGCCAAAGAAATGTCCGCGACGAAGCCGTCGAACTCCTCCGCCGCGTCGGCCTGGGTGAACGCCTTACCCATTATCCAACTCAACTCTCCGGTGGCGAACAACAACGTGTCGCCCTGGCCCGCGCATTCATCAACAAACCCAAGATACTTTTCGCCGACGAACCGACGGGTAATCTCGACGCTGAAACCGGCCAAATGGTGATCCAAAACCTGTTCGCCCTCAATGCCAACTCCGGCACCACTCTCGTCCTCGTCACGCATGACCTCGAACTGGCCAACCGCGCCCAGCGCATCATCCGTTTGAAAGCCGGTGTCGTGGTCAGCGATGAGCCCACCATCGGCAATGACTGAACCCTCCTCAACGAACCAGCATGTCCGGAAGCAAAGAGGCTTCCTGCAGCATCTCTTCTCTGCCTGGACCTGGCAAATGGCCTGGCGTGATAGCCGCACCAGTCGCAAACGCCTGCTCATTTTCTCCTGCTCTATTGTTCTTGGAATCGCCGCCTTGACCGCCATAGGCTCTCTCGGCAGTAATCTCGAACGTGCCATTGAGGAGCAGGCCAAAGCTTTGCTTGGCGCGGACCTCGCATTGAGTTCCCGTCAGCCATTCCCGGCAGAAGCGGACGATCTTTTCGAGGAACTTGGGGGAAACCAATCGCGTGAAATTTCCCTCTCCACAATGGTCTACTTTGTGCGCGGTGAAGGCACCCGCCTCGTCCAGTTACGCGCGCTCAGTGGCGCGTTTCCCTATTACGGCGATATTGAAACCGTCCCCGTAGAAGCGGCTGTGGAGTTCCGTAAAGGTGGTGGTGCGCTGGTCGAAGAAAACCTGCTCAATCAGTTCGGTGCCAAGGTGGGCGATACCATTCGTGTCGGGAAACTCACCACTAAAATCCTTGGCGAACTCAAAAAAGTTCCCGGTGAAAGCGTTGCCTTCTCTACCATTGCCCCGCGCGTCTACATTTCCATGAGCGACCTGCCGCAGACGGATTTATTGCGCCAGGGCAGCCTCGCGAACTACAAAGTTTTCTTTCAATTCCCTCCGCAAAAGGATGTTTCAAAACTCGTCGACCGCATCAAACCTCGATTGGACAAACTGCGCCTGAGTCAGGACACCGTGGAAAAGCGCAAGCGCGAACTCGGTCGCGCAATGGATAACCTCTATCATTTCCTCAATCTCGTCGGCTTCATTGCGCTGCTGCTTGGCGGCGTAGGGGTCGCCAGCGCCATCCACGTCCATGTAAAACAGAAGCTCGGCACCGTTGCCTTGCTTCGTTGTCTGGGCGGCTCCATTGCCCAAACGTTCGCGATTTATCTCGCTCAAGGCATGGCGCTTGGATTGTTCGGCGCTTGTTTTGGTGCCGCGTTGGGCGTGCTGATTCAGTCGCTGCTACCAAGGATTCTCTCTGACTTTATTCCCTTTGCGTTTCAATTTCACACCTCCTGGCTGGCCATCACTCGCGGCGTCGGCATCGGGTTTGCCATCTGCCTTCTCTTTGCGTTGCTCCCGTTGCTCAGCGTCCGCCGGGTTTCTCCACTCGAAGCCATCCGTGCTTCCTTCCAATCCCACGCCGGTAAGATCGATCCACTACGCTGGCTGGTAATGGGATTATTGGCCTTTGGCATCGTTGCATTTGCCATCAGCCAGAGCCGCAATTGGCGCATCGGAGTCGGTTTCGCCGTCGGACTCGGGATCGCCTTTGCCTTGCTTACCGCCACCGCCAAGGCGTTGATTTTTGTTACCCGCAAGTTCACACCCGCCCTGCCCTTTGCCTGGCGCCAGGGACTTTCCAATCTCCATCGCCCCAACAACCGCACCCTGTTGCTGCTGCTTTCCCTCGGCCTCGGCACATTCCTCATGCTCAGCCTCTATCTCGTTCAACAATCTCTCCTCACCCAATTGGTCTCGACGGGTGGAGGCAAGGACCAGGCTAACACCATCCTGTTTGACATACAGGCTGATCAACGTGAAGGCGTGACCAACCTGGTTCAATCTCTGAATTTTCCAATCCTCGATGAAGCACCCATCATCACGATGCGCATCCTCTCGCTGAAAGGTCAGTCGGTCGAATCCATGATGGCCAACAAGCAAAATGGCATCTCCAAATGGTCTCTGCGTCACGAATACCGCAGCACCTACAGCGACCATCTGCGCGACGGTGAAAAGATCATTTCCGGCAAATGGATTCCACAAGTTGCTCCGGATACAAAAGTCACCCCCATTTCTGTTGAAGAAGGAGTCGCAAAGGAATTGCATCTCGGACTCGGCGACGAAATCGTGTTCGATATTCAGGGCGTTCCCGTAACCAATCGTGTTGCCAGTCTGCGGCAGGTGGAATGGCGTCGTATCCAACCAAACTTTTTCGTCATCTTTCCGAGGGGCATTCTCGACGACGCACCAGCCATGGATATCCTTGTCACGCGCGTTCCGACTGCTGACGACTCTGCTAAATTGCAACGTGAAGTTGTAAAACGATTTCCCAATGTCTCCCTCATAGACCTCCGCCTCATCCTCGAAACGGTTAACTCCATCGTGAACAAAATCTCCTTCGTCATCCGCTTCATGGCCATGTTTACGGTTGCAACTGGCCTTTTGGTGCTCGTTGGCGCCTTGTTGACGGGGCGCTATCAGCGCATTCAGGAAAGCATCCTGCTCCGCACCCTGGGTGCTTCTCGCGGACAAATCTTCCGCATTCTCTTCATGGAATATTTCTCTCTGGGTTTGCTGGGAGCTTTGACAGGCATCCTGCTCGCACTCTCCGCCGCCTGGGCGCTCTCGCATTTCGTTTTCCACATCCACTTCTCCCCACAATTGATCCCACTGGTAATGGCTCTGCTTTCAGTCCCTGCTTTCACTGTGCTCACAGGACTCCTCATGAGCCGAGGTGTATTGAACCAACCGCCATTGGCCATTCTCCGTTCCGAAGCCTGAGGTTCGCTCGTCAGATTCAGGAAAAAGAAAATCTCTGTTGCCCAGTCGGACAACAGAGATTTTGAAGATACAGTCTATACGCCCGCTTACGGGAATGTGGCGCGATAGAACGATTGCGCGGGTGCGTTCACATCATAGAAAACTACGATTCCATTGCTATCTGCCACCGCCGAGTTCAGATCTGTCCAAACGGTGCTGTTCCCCTGCAAAGCCGCAGTCCGTTGCAACCGATAGGTGATTCCCGGATTTCCTGCCATCACGATTGTTGCAGTTTGACCGAAGGAATTGGGCTGCACCGTTACTGATAGCAGGCTGAACACGTTCGGCACCACCGTGCTTACCGACAAGTTCATTTGACCTGTGCGGGCCTGGCCAGCCGAATCCGTGGCAATCACACTGATGACATAGGTTCCCGGAGCGTCCGGTGTACCGCTGAAAGTGCCGGTTGCTGGATCAAAAGCCAGCCAGGCAGGCAGCGGTGAACCGGTGCCCAATGAGAGGCTGAAGCCATCACCTGTATCTGCATCGGCAAATGTCGCACTCGGAAGCGTGAAACTATACGGCACGTTGACGGTGGCGAACTGGTTCGGAATTGGGGTCGAAAGGCTCGGCGCATTGTCGAATTCAACCCGGAACATAAAGGCTGTTCCAAAGCGCGTTGCACCATCAAAACCGTTCGGAGCGCCCATGGCAATCGTCCCCTGGCTGAGTGACACGGAAGATCCAAAATTATCCCCTGCGCCCACACCCACTGGCAAAAACCCATCCAGTTGACCCCATTGATTGCTGCCGCCTTGATTGCGCCCATAAAGATACGCAACGCCGGAATCCACACCGTTGTGGTCCGCTAATGCGGCACCAACAATAATTCTATCTCCATCCAGAGAGACTGCAGACCCAAAGCTATCGCTGATAAAGCCATCAACTGCAGTTAGCTTCCTAGCTTGTCCCCATTGCCCGTTGCCGCCTTGATTGCGCCCAAAAATATAGGCCGCACCATAGTCGACACCTGCGGCACCATCAGCACCCGGCGATCCAGCAACTATTGTATCCAAATTCACTGTAACCGAACTGCCAAACCGGTCGTTGGCAATGGTATCGGTCCCAACCAACTTCTTTACTTGGCCCCACTGCCCAAGCCCGCCTTGGTTCCGTGCAAACACATATGCACCGCCATAATCAGGGCTCGAACCAGCCAATGGACCATCCGAACCGGGTGAACCCACAACGATTGTATCACCGTCGATTGAAACGGAGGTTCCAAACAGGTCAAACGGCTTGCCATCCGAAGGTAGCAGCTTGGTCACCTGGCCCCATTGGTTGGATCCACCCTGATTGCGTGAGAAAATATAAGCGCCGAAGCCAATGCCAGATTGCCCCACCGTCATTGGTGCGCCGATGACGACCGTGTCTCCACTAACAGCAACCGCAGATCCAAACACAGCACCGGCGAAGCCATCTGAAGCCAACAGTTTTTTAACCTGGCCCCATTGGTTGGATCCACCCTGATTGCGTGAGAAAATATAAGCTGATCCGGCATTCAATCCTTTCTCGTCGCCATATCGCGCCCCAACCACGACTATATCTCCATAGATGGCAGCCGAGTATCCAAATTCATCGGAGGCAGTGCCGCCGCCAGGCAGGAGCTTCTTAATCTGCGTCCAGGTGTTTAACCCATCCTGACTGCGGCCGAACAGGTAAGCGGAACCAGTGCCCCCATTCAGACTATCGTGCGGCGCACCGACCACGACCACGTTGCGAGATGCACCTACCGAAGCGCCGAAGAGCGCGGGATTGGCATGATCACCAGCCACCACTCTGCCCGTGAACGGATGCATTGCTATTACTGTAGTGGTGTTGTCCACCACAGGTGCTGCAAAGTTGTCTTCCACCTGAATGGTGAAACGAGTTGTTTCTGGTGAAGAAGGCGTCACTCGGCCTGCAGTGGTGGGATTAAAAATTAAACCTCGCATTGCTGTCGTGGCCGCCGCTGCGGTAACACCAGCATTGGTGCTGCCAAGGGTATAAACTCCCCCGCCCAGGCTCACAAACCCGCCCAGTGAGGTTAAATTCCCCTTGATAGCATTGTCCAAAGTCACAGTTACTTTCAGAGGTTGGAGTTGGAAATCATCCAAATCTCCAATCACAACTCCTGCGAAAGGCTTGATGCTGGAACGCTGATAAACGGTCTGTCCCGCCACGGTACCAGCGATGGTTGGTGCATCATCGGCAGCGGTAACATTAACCACGCTGCTGGCATTCACGACCGGTTGCACCACATATCCGTCATCGACAGTGATGGTAAAGACAGCGGCTTCAGTCGTCGGCACTGTTATGCGATTTTGTGTTGGAACAAAGACCAATCCACGAATCGCAGTCGTGATATTCGATCCCACGCCGTGATAAGTGTAAAAACCTGGACCTGCATTCACGAATCCGCCAAGGCTCTGCAGCGAACCTTTGACAGCATTATCCATCGCAACGCTGACCGTAAGAGGTTGCAATCCGTATTCATCAAGATCGCTGATGGTGACGTTGGCAAAGGGCTGCACTACCTGCTTGTCGGTGATTTGATTTGTTCCCGTTCCAACGATTTGTGGCACGTCGTTCACACCAATGACCGTGATGGTTACCATCCTTGTATCGCGGTCAGAACCAGCGCGTATCACCCGAACAGTCACGTTGCCACTCACCACCGCTCCCGAATCATCCTTGCTTTGATAGCCGAAATGCTCGGCTCCCACAAAGCCAGGTGCGGGTGTATAAAGAACCATCGTGGCAGAAGAGTTCGTGGTAACGATGCCTCCGTGATCGGGTGCCCCCAAGCCAGAGATAGGACGAACTCCTGTGCTATCCGGGAAGCCTAAATCATTGGCCAAAACATCCAGGATGTTTGTGGCAGTGCCAGAAAGCACGCTGAAGGAATCATTCAGCGCGATGAGGCCGCCCACGGTTACCGTCAGAATGTTGGTGCCTTTGTCACCCTGTCCATCCACGAATTCATAACCAAATGTTTCCTTTCCGATGAAACCAGCCTTCGGAGTGTAAACCAAAGTGTTATTCGATCCACCGCCGCTGATGGCCACACTTCCGATCAAACCATTGGTTTTCAATCCCGTGATCGTCAGGCTGCCCGGTGTGCGCGGGAGAAGATAATCATTCTTCAACACTGCGAGAGTATTGTTCGCACTGTCCCGGCCCACGGTATATGCATCCGGAGCAGAGCTGATCGTGGTGGTATCCATCACTTTCACGCGAACGTGTCCCAGTGCCCTGGTGGATGTTCCGTCCGATATCTCATAAGTAAACAGTTCTTCACCCGTGAAACCGGTGGCTGGAGTATAAAGCAACCCTTTTCCCGCCCCGTTGATGGCAACGGCGCCTCCTTTGTTTGGAGCATTCGTTCCAATTCCGATTCCACTGATGTAAAGATTCTGACCCAAATTTGGCAACTCGGCATCATTCACAATGACGCTCAAGGTATTGTTCGCGCTTCCCTTCATCACGGCAAAGACGTCGTCATTTGCGAACAACCCGCTCGGTTGCACTTTGATCGAAACACTCGCTGTGGCGGTACCGCCCGCACCGTCCGAGATTGTATAGAAAATAAAGGGTTCCTGATGATTCGTCAGGCCCACCGCAGGTTTGTAAACCAACCGGTTGTGAGCACTGTTGATAGATATCGTTCCAACCAGACCATTGGTTTGGATGGAAACAATCGAGAGATTGGTGTTGCCGCCTGGCAGAATTTGATCATTCGCAAGCACATCAAAGATGTTGTTTCCGCCGCCAGCGACCACCACGAAGTTGTCGTCATTAGCTGCCAGAGTGTTGTTTCGATCAACGACCGTTACGGCTACGGCACCTGTGGTTTGCAAGCTGCCACTCGTGATGACATAACTGAATGTTTCGACATAAGGATAGACGTTCGTTGAAGCCGGCGTGTAGGCAATCAGATTATTCGGACCAGTGCCGTTCAAGCTGACCAGGCCGCCCTTGTCAGTACCGCCGACCGAGGTGATCGAAATGGCGGCACCTGAAACAGGCAGGATGTTGTCGTTCGCGAGCAAATCCAGATTCACACTGGTTCCCTTGGCCACCACAAATGCGTCTGCATTGGCGTTGAGTTGGCTACCCGATATCAGCACCTTCACAGTGGCAGTGTCTGTGCCGCCGATGCCATCGGAAATGGTGTAGGTAAACGTATCCGTCCCCACAAAGTTGAGTTGCGGAGTGTAGAGGACGGCCTTGCCTTGAGCAGCAATGGCAACAGTTCCACCAGCGCTTGGGGCGCCAAGTCCGACAACACTTAAACTGCCTCCGGCCTGCGAGAGCAATGCGTCATTTGCCAGCACGGGAAGGAGGCTGCCTCCACTGCCACCTTGGAGGCTGAACACGTCGTCATTCGCAATGGTCAGGCTGTGATCGGTCACCGTATAGGCGAAGGAGTCATTTGTTGTGGCACCTTCCTTCAACCAGCTGAAGGCACCTTGAGGATCGTAGATAAAGCTGCCGTCAGGATTCATTGTGACCACTGCGCCACCAATCGTTGTTTTGCCCAGGAATGGGATTACGCGCAGCGTATCGTCCGGTAACACACCGTTTACATCCGGATCGTGGTCGTTGCTCAACACACCGGGACCGCTCACAACCAAAAGTGATTTTTCGTTGGCTGTGTAATGATCATCAGTTCCAATGGGAGCATCATTAACTCCGGTCACAGTTACGCTGACTACGGCATTGCTGAATCCTCCGTAACCATCGCCAACCGTACATGTAAATGTATCCACCACCACTTCCTTCCTCGCCAAGGCATTCAAGTTGGAAGAAACCGTCGGATCATAGATGACGTTGGTGCCGACAATTTGCACGCTGGCACCCAGCGCGCTTAATGGCGTTACTGCGGTGATCTGCAGTTGGGTTGGCATAGGATTAATGATGCCAGTGTCTGGATCGGTATCATTGCTGGTCAAAGCCGTCCAGGGTAAGATCAAAGGCGTTTCTTCGTCCGTGGCGAAACTATCCGGGTTGGCGGTAGGAACATCATTGACGCCAGTGACTGTCACGTGAATGGCGGCCGTGCCGATGGCGCCGTACCTGTCCATCACACTGTAATAAAATGTATCAGAAGCAGTCTGTCCCTGACCCAGGGCATTCAGAATGGCTGAACCGCGGGGATCATAAGTGATATGGGTTTCATTGCGATTAAAACGAATATCCAGCGTTACAAACGCACCTAGCGCACTCACCGTCTGGAGCGAGTTCGAATATGCAGGTACGGATTGGACTGAGATAATCTTAAGCGTCGAACTATTGTCATCGCTATTCGGATCGGTGTCATTCGACTGGATGCTGTTCGCGGTGGTAAAATCAAGCACTGTATCTTCCTGCGTGGTCAAAACCGGACTTGAGTTCACATCGTCATCCTGCGGAGTTGGCGCGAAATTCACACCGGTGATATTCACCGTTACAGTGGCGGTGGCCTTCACCAAGTTTTGATTTATGTCAGACTGGATTGCACCGCGCACATGGTCCACTCCGTTGGAGGAATCAAGAATCGTGTATTGGAAGGTATCCACCACGTTGCTTCCAGCAGGCAATGAATGAATGAATGCCGAAGCTGTGGGATCGTAGGAGATACTTGCACCCGATTGTGGTGAGTTATTGATAGTCAGCAAAGCTCCGAGAGCACTGTAAGCAGAAACGTTGGTTACACCAAAATCGACGGCATTGGTGACGCCTACACCAACCACGCGAATAACATCCATGCTGTCCGGGTCGAAGTCATTGGCCAGAACCGGAACCGCCTGCAGGATGGTGGCGGCATCCGTCGATGCCACATCGTTGAACGCTCTGGGCGGAGCGTTGCCAATCGCGAGCGGGTTGCCACTCGCATCATAACCAGGGTTGGCAAATTCACCTGGATTTGGAATCCTGCCACCTTCCTTCTGCACCACACGTTGGTAAGGTAGATACACGCCTTGGAACTGCGGACTCAACACCAACGACTGATTTGTCGCAGTCAAAAAGCCAGGATCATTGGGATCAGAGGAAGTAAAGGAACCAACATAACTAATCTCAAGGACAGTTTGGTTGGATGTATTCTTAAGAGTGACGGTTCCAGCAAGGTTATCCAGCAGCAGGTTATTGGTTGCAATCTGCTTATAAACTCCTCCTGGAACGACCGTACTCACAGCATTTTGTGAAAACAAAACCAGGGCTTCGCCCGGGTTAAGATTTTGACTCGCAAAAGTATGTCGCAAAGCACCGCCCACATAAACCTGGTAGCCAGCGAGGTTTAAAGCAGTGGAATCACGTGGCACATAAAATTCAATGAATTCGTCGTTGGTGTTTGGCGGAGCCGGGGCAAATTGAATTTCTTCAATTATGATTCGCTTCGATGCATTGAGTTCAAAGGCCCCAATATCCGGACTTGAGTCACGAATAAATCCACGTTGATCGGTTCCCAAGGTATCGAAGAATGCTGCGCTGGGTGTGTTTGAAACGGCACTGCCGATGGCAACACTGGTTTGGCCCAGGGCATAGGTCAAAGTGGGACCGCCGTAGTTCGTTAACGTCAACAAGGAAGGAATCGAGTTTGTGAAGTCCGAGAATTGGTCCAAAATGGTTGTTGCCACTGGGGCTCCGCCTGCAGAGAAAATGCTGGACGTTGCATCATCCGAGATATTTCCCCCGAGCGAGATAATGGCACCGCTTTGATCCATTTCCAGATTCTTGCCCTGCCCATCAGCCACAATGGTATTTTGTAACTGCACCACCGTGTTGAAGACATTCGGCCGGATGGAAGTACCATGGCCAGCGGCATCAGTATTTTCGTGGAACGTGCTGTTGACCACGAACACATCCAGTTCCACACCGGGATCAAGGTCTTCAACATACATCGCACCGCCACCCAACCCGCCACCAGAGAGTTGCCGGTTACCCGAGAACGTGGTGTTCGCAATGACACATGGCAAATCTGAATAAATTGAAATTCCACCGCCGCCCTGCCCTGAGGAGGCACTGGTGCTGTTGCCCTTAATCAGGCAGTGATCCAGGTAAATACTCCCACCATTCACATCGATACCACCGCCCCACACGCTCGCACTGCTATCGGTGACCGCACAATAACTCAACTTGAGGCTGCCGCCCTGGTTTACCTCGAAAGCACCGCCCGAAAAGGAGTGCTGCCCTTTGGTGAAGCTTAAACGGTTGATTGTGACCTGGGCATTAACTTGGAACAATTGCACGTCGGCAATGCCGTCACCATCCGTATCGCCGCTCAAGGTCAGCAGGTTCGCTCCCGGCCCATCAAAAATTACATTCTTGTTCAGGAAAAGCGTGCGCTTAAGCCTGATGATCGTGGGATAATCAGGAAGACCAGGATCTGAGGAACGCAGATCGAAAGTGATATGGTCATTGCTGCCGGCATCCGCGACCGCTTTGCGCAACGTTCCATACTTCTGGCTGTCAGGCACGCTGGAATCATTCGGATCATAATCAGTTGTCTTCGTGACGATGATCGAACGCTGATTCTGCCTGAATGTAATCGCGAGATTGGCTGAAGCGGAATTGCCGGTCGTATCCTGTGCGCCGATGGTGAAATAAATTGCGGTGCCGATCGCCAGATTTGTGTTGGGCAGGAACTCGATATTTCCCAGTGCCACCGTTGCGTTACTCGCGCTGCCCCCAAAGACATAGGTGCCAACGGCGCTGTTGGTAAAGCCGTTGGTCGCCAAGCTGGTCGCGTTAAATGAACCCCAGGTTGCGTTTGTGAGTTGCAAGGTGACGGTGACGTTTTGCGGTGCTTCAATGCTCACCAAACCAAGAGGCTTTACTGGCGGAGCGACGGGTAGCGAAACGGGTTGCACATTGGGAACAGACACCACCGGACCACCATTAAGAGCGGCTACCCGGATGATCGTGCTGCTATTGGCCACAATTCCTCCGTGCCCGTCATCCACGGTGATGGCGAAGGTTGTATTTTCAGTCAAGCCGACAGGCAACCGGTGCGGCGTGGGGACAAATACAAGCTGTTTGATGGCGGCCGTGGCACTCGCAGGTGAACCGCTGAAGGTATAGTTTCCCGCGTTGCTCACAAATCCGGATACAGCAAGACTGTTGGTGTTGAAGGTTCCCTTGGCATTATCATCCAAATGGACGGTTACTGTCAGTTGCTGGTTTCCAAGCTCATCAACGTCAGTAATCAGAACTGTAGGAAATGGTGCGCTCGAACTGGTGTCCGGAATCGTTGCCAATGCCGAGATGCCCTGGATGGAAGGAGCATCGTTTACCGGCGTCACAATGATGCTCGTGGTGGTATCCGGTACATTGGTCACCCCGCCATCCACGAGGGTGACGGTGACGTAAGTGGTTTCGTTGGTGGAGCCGTTGATGCGATTATTTGTTGGCTGGAACAGCATCTGTCGAATCGCGGCGGTTGCGGCCTCACTGGTTCCGCTGAAGATATAAGAGTTCGGAGTCGTGCTGGTTGACTTGCTGAAACCACCAAGGTTGACCAGTTCGCCTTTTGAATCGCTATCCAATTGAAGGATTACACTGAACGCGCCGGCATTAAAGCTTTGGATGCTGACGTTGGAGAAAGGAGTAATGGTGCTGTTATCATTGACTCGCTGGTCGGCGCGAGTTCCAGTCAGTCCGGGTGGGGAGACAGGAGTGTAAACATCCACGACCGTGGTGGTGTTGGTGGCTCCCGCGTTGAAAGTATCAGTCACCGTTACCGTAAATCCGACGGAATTCGTGCCTACAATCGGCAGGCTCTGGGCCGTGTATAACAGGCTGCGGAGTCGAGTGGTGGCTTCTGTTTGGGAGATGCCGGAGGCAATGTAGGTATTTCCAGTGATGTTGTCGCCTTGCAATTGGCCGCCAGGATTGCTGCCCTGGAGTTGAACGATCAGGGTGAGACTCTGTCCCAAAACATTTGTGCTGGTGTCGTTGGGATCGGGATCAGAAATAATTGCGTTCGCAAAAGGGGTGATGGAGCGTCCCGTGGCGACTGGTTGATGTGTTGCCGTCAGACCGGTCAGCGTTGGCGCATCATTTACTGACGTGGAGATAATTGTGGATGTGTCTATATCAGAAAGCTCAGAATCGCTGACGATGATCGTAAAGGTGGTTGTTTCAGTAGATCCGACGGGCTTGCGATTTTGTGTCGGTTGATAGGTTAAAGCCTTGATGGCCGTGGTCGCGGCAGCGGGAGTTCCAGTGAACGTGTTCGTGCCGTTACTCGAATTAAATCCGCTTGCATTAAGCAGGATGGTGCCTTTGGCGAGATCATCCTGAAAGACTGTTACAGTCACCTGTTGTGTCCCACTATTATCCACATCGCTAAGGGTGACGTTGGGGAAAGGAGCTATGGTTACTTTATCAGTCGTACTCCTTGCCGCTGTGCCGGCGATTGTTGGCGCATCGTTCACGGGATTGACCGTTACGAAGGTATTCGAATTGGTGCTGGAAAATAAACCCGTCGAATCGGTGACATAGACAGTAAATGTGAAGGTCTGACTGGAACCGATTGGTATCTGATTAATTGTGGGAACGAAAACCAGACGATCCTGTAGAAAGCTGGTGGCGCTCGAGGTGGACCGTTGACTGATGGTGTAAGTGCCGCCGACATTGGATAAGCCGTTGGTGGATTGAAAACTGCCGCCGTTGGACGGGCTGACGGTGATTGTGACCGTCACCTGGTCATTATCGGCATCATCAATGACGGCAGACCCGGGGAACGGGCGTCTGTTCTGGTTATCATTGATGGTGCTATTCGCAGCGGTGGCGACAATCGTAGGGGCATTGGTGCCTGCGGCCATGATCAATCCAGGCGCGCACAACAGGCATAAAAGCGCGAGCAGCGCAAACTTTGATGGGAATAAACACTTCAAACTGTATCTTTGTTTCATGGCAGTTAAATTCATTATGGACGAGCGAGCGCAGGTGGCAGCGACTCTCCGGCCTTCGCTACGGTGGTGGTCGGATATTGCACCTTCGCCAATGCATCCGAGTCCGTCTGGACTGGAGCGAAAGCACGCATTTCCCTGACAAAAGTCTCTTCGAGTTGCCTGCGTTTTTCCGACAATAGACGACGTTCAATGGAAGCCTGAGCCTGCTCCAGCGGAGTAATGACCTGATCTCTCAAATCGAGTTTCATCACGAGATAAAATCCATCGGCAGTCTTGATGACGTCACTGATCTCACCCTTGGCCTTCAGAGCAAAACCGGCTGCAACCACTTCCTTGGGCCACCGATATTCCACCAGTCCTTCATCGTACCAACCGACATCACCGCCCTGGTAGCGACTTGGCTGGTCGTCAGAAAAATCGACGGCAATACGGCCAAAGCCTGGAGTCGCCGTTGCCAGCGTGTGGGCCTGCTTTTGGGCTTCATGCATGCGCCCTTCCAACTCGGCGATTTTTTCAGCGCTCAGCTTGGAATTGGCCTTGATGTAGATCAGCGCCAGTTTCGCCTTCGCCGGGCGCGTGTATTTCGCAATATCCCGGTCATAGGCAGCACGGATCTCATCGGCCGAAACTTTGACAGCTTCCAAGCGCGATGTGAGTTGCGTCTCTTTCACGCGGGCCACCAGTACATCCTCGTAGGTGCGGCGAACCTCTGCATCGTTCTCCAAACCGGCAACCTTCGCCTTCTGCAAGTTCAACTCATGCAGAATCATTTCCTGCAGCAAGGCTTGCTTATCCGGCAACGAACGCTGGGTCTTGATACGCCATTGCACTTCCTGTTCGAAATCTGCCGTTGTGATTTCCCGGCTGCCCACCTTCGCCAGCACTGGTGAATTCACGACGACCTTCTTCGAACAACCCGCGAATAATGGAAGCATGGCCAAGAGGCTGATAATGACAGCCACCCGGCAACGGTTCGCGATTATTCTCTGGGAACTCATTTTCATTCTTCGAGGAGCACTCAGGATTACTGCGGAGCCACGGTTACGCGCATATATTGTTGCGGCGATCCCTGGACTGACTTCGAGCTGCGGTAGGAAACTGATTCCACGTCGTTGGTGTTCAAAGATGGCAGGACTTGCACGACATCATCCGAACTCGAGCGCCAGGTGACGAGATCATCCGAAACCTCCACAGTGTATTGAATATCGGAAACCGAAGTGGGTTGCTTATATGTAACTGTGAGGTGGTCATTCACAATTTGATAGCTCGGCAGACCTTTGGAGGCTTGTGGATTTTGCGGGTCCAGGCCGAAGGCATAGCGAAAGATATTCTTGATGCCGGTGCTCGATGCATCTTGTCCGGCAAAGATCGACCAATCGCTCGTTGAGGTTGGGAAATTATTCTGCTGCCATTGAGCCAGCGTCATTAGTTGGTTGACGATGAACACCCTGGCCACTGACGGACTGAATACCTTGTAGGAAGGATCAGGCTTGACCGTGAGCTGCACGTATTTCATCCCATTCGTCAGCACCGACGTTGTTTTTGGCGTGATGGTCAAAAGCGCGGTGGTCTGTTGGGGCGCAAAGTTAACTAGTGTGGAGATACTGCTGTAATCGGTGCCATTGACGGCCGTGCCAGCGATCGTCAACCGCACGAGGACGCTTCGGTCGATCGCTCCGCCACGAGTGATCAGGAAAGTCCCAGGAGTCTGATCCCCTTTCACAGCCACCGGCTCGATGGCCTCAATCGTAATCTGTGGTGCGAACGGCTCAATGGTGACTTGAGCCAAATTGGAAGTTGCAATTTCATAGCCACTGCCTGATATCACCACCATCTGGACAACCTGGGTCACCAGAATCGAGTTGGCATAAGGATTGATCTGCAAATCGACGGTCCGTTGACCCGCATTGAAAGAAACCTGCGGGGCTACATATTGGTAATCTGTGCCATCAGCCGCTGAGCCAGTAATCTGCAGATTCACGAGCAAGGAGGAATTGATGGAACCGGTGCGACTTACCGTAAACTGTCCCGATACGGGCCCATTCTTGCTGGCTGCCGGAATACTCGCCACGATTGAAACTGTCGGAGCAATAACCTTGTCGCCAGTGATCAGATTGCCATTATTGACCAGCGTCCGGAGATCATTTTGGGTGAAATGCGTGTTAAGTAGCGTTAGCACCATGTTGGTGAACGTGGTGCCGGTTCCATTGAAGTTGATGCCGATATAGGAGTTAGTGCCGGAATTGGTAATCTGCACGTAGTTCGTCAGCAGACTGGAAGTGCCAACCAAAACTCTGGAAATATCAATCGCATCGTTCTCGGCAGTATTGAAATCTTCTATGGTATCGTTCCCATCATTGGGACTGTTGATAACGAAGAGATCGCTGCCACCATTGCCGCGCAGGGTATCATTACCCCGACCACCCACAATGATGTCGTTCTCCATGCCGCCCACTAGATGGTCATTCCCTGCTCCGCCAACCAGCACTTGCTTGCGATCACGACCAAAGGAACCAACGTATTGAGCATATTGGTTTGAGGAGAGATTGGAACTCGCAACCAGCACTTCCTGTCCGGCGGAGGCGCGCGAGGCATCCCAAATGGTATAACCCTGATCGCGGCTGAGGAAATAGTTGATAACCATCTGCTGTTCATCCGTCGACAATCCTGCCAGGGCGGTAAAGCCAGCCGGTGATGCCGCAATCGACTGCGCCAACTGAATTATCCCGCTCGGGTAGAGCGGTCGATAGATGTTCACCTTCACCACTGCATTGGTCTGGGGATGAGCAGCGTTTTCGTCGTGCAGAGTTACCCCAAAAGTCGTGGCGACCACTGAATTGCTCCCGGTCTGAGACACAAAGATCAAACGACCTTTGTTGATGTCATCCTGGGTGAAGACGGAACCGTTCGTCAACACAGCATCACTGTTGGAGACATTTGTGAGGGCATTCCGCAGGTAAAACAATCCGCCTTGGGGCAGGCTGGTCAAGGAATAGAAGAGGTTTGTCGGCTGGCTATCCGAGTCGATGGCATTCAGGCGAATTCCGGTTGTACCATCGGCATAAACATAAATTTCATCAGTCGCCAGCGTCGGGATGCGATTGTCCTGGTTGGGATTTGAACCATGGAGGAACTCCTGGAGATTTGACCAACCGTCATGGTCTGGATCTGCATTCGGATCGACAATGCCGAATTGATTTTTCCACCAATCTGGAATCCCGTCCCCAATGGTGTCAGGCAGCGCGTTTCCTACTTCCAAATCCAGACGATAGGTGGAAGCGCGCAAGCTCTGGGCGATAGCGAAGCTGGCCGATCCCGGAGCCATGATACTGGCGGCATTTCCATCCACACTAATGAGGATGTTCGTGCAAATAATCAGCTGCGTTGGCAGCGGAACAGAGTTCGTGGACACTGAAACACCGTAGGTCAGCGCTTCGTGAGGGACCAGCAACTGATAGGAAAACTCTCCAGCGTTCAACGGCTGCAAGGTGGTGGTCAGGGTTATCTGTTGACCATCCGGACGAATGACGGTCCAGCTCAAATTGCCTTTGCTCATCAAGTATTCCTCCCCGCTGGTGCGGTTGATGATCTTGCCGTAAAAAACTGTTTCCGGCTCCGTAATTTGAGCATGAACGGGCATGCCCAGGAACAGCATTCCGAACAGGAGTGCGAGGATTGCGGTGTCGAACCACGAAGCGGATAAAACCCGCGCTCCCAGTTGCTTCATAACTGGCGCCTGCTTTTGTCTCGAGGAGAGATTCTTCATAACACTGCTTTTGTGATGATCAGTTTCCGGAATACCCGTAAGTGTTAAAGATGAGTTTGATGTCCTTGACGCTGTTGATGAACAGGTCGAGGCCGTGCGTTGGATCTGCGTTGAAGGTGGCCCCAGGAATAATCAACATCCACTTCGTATTCCATGCCGAGCGTCCTGTTAAGCGAGCGTTATAAATCAGGCTTCCCTGTTCGAATGCGCTCAGCTGACTGTGATCGAAGCCAAAGGCGCGGAAGCTGGAGAACCTTCTAATGTCTCCGTAAGAGCCACTAAGACTATCGGTCAGCGGCTTGTAAGTTGGATCATTCAGGTTGGCGGAATCCGCCGGATAAGGCACCGGGATATTTTGATCCACCACATCCCACAACCGAACTGCGAGGTCCGGACTGGTCGGAACTGTCATGATGTCCTGACCAATGGGGATTAGGTAAACACGGGGAGTCTGGGGCAGGTTGACCGTGTCATAGCCGGAAAACCAGACACCGGCAGAACTGATTCGGGTGGCGTAGACACTCGGATCATAACTGCTGTCCTTGCCGCCAAGCGGCCAGCCGAAAAAGTTTTTATTCGGACGGATCTGGGTGCTGAATGTGATAACAAGACCAGGTTGTGCGCCGTTGGTGGCCGAGGAGAAGGGGCGGCAAAAACGACGGTATTCGGGTACTTGCCAAAGGTCGCTCTTATATATGGCCGAATTGCGCAAAGTGGAAACCCAGGTGGCATCGGAAGTATTAGTGCTCAGGATGCGCAGAGCCTCGCTGCGAATTGAAAAAGTGGCCTCTTCAATTTGCGGATTGTTTATGCCCAGCCGAGTCTTCAGGACTTGATAGTTTGCCTGCAGTTTTGCAAGATCTTCCGCCAGTCCTCCAGCCCCAACCGCCGGCTGGCCGTTGCTGCCGATCAGACCGATTGTCCGCTGACGAACGATATCGGTAAGAATGTCCGCCGGGGAACCGGCATCATCCCATCCCAAATTGGTATCATAATCGAAAGCCGTGCCGGCGAGGTAGGTATAACGAGCCGCGAGATCAAAAGCAGACCGGTATTTTTCCAAGGCCGCATTGCGGGAAACCCGGAACGTCATGTCCTGATAACGATTCTTTTGGGTTTGAGCCGCGACGCGTTGGTTGTAGGCTGTCCGTTCCTCCATCAAGCGAAACCCTTCGGCCAGTTTGCTGCGATATTGATCAGAGAGTTCAGAGAGCACTTGCACCTGTTTGAACACCACCACGCGTGCGCTGGACTCGTTATACGAATTGATTTGGAGTTCTGAAAGATTTTGGATCAGATCCAGGTCCCTTTCATCGCCATCGATTTCCAAAGCGAAAATGGAATCACCAATCGACTTAGCCAGATCGGTACCGTCTGCCAGTTTATCGAACAGCAGTTTGAAGCCGATAAACGTTGTCTTGGCACTAAAACCTACTCCCTTGATTGCTCCCCGGGCGGGGGCCAATGCGTCACCGAGAGATACTGCCAAACCGACTGTGGGCGTGGTAGTCGGAAACATCATGGCCGCTGTCGCGCCTATGCCATCCGCAATCTCAGACGACAACTCGCTGACAGCGGAAATACTCTTGAAGGTCAACCCCAGGGCTCCCATGACAGAGTCATAGGCAATCTGGCCTTTCATGTTGTCGCGAATCTTCTGGTTATAATCAAACTTGGCATTGATCATTTGCAGAGAGGAAATCATCGAATACTGCGTGCCGTCCCAGTCGCTAATTGCAGTGTTGAGATCTGCCTGGGCCTGCACCATTTGATTGATGATGTCCTGGAGTGCGCCTGGTGACTGGCGGCTTCCCCAATCACTCGGTGCAGTGTAGGTATAACCCGACGCCATGATTGGCAGGTTAAGATTTTGCAACTGATTCACGAGCGGGAAGCTGTTCGTGTCCGAGAAGTCCGAATAATTAATGGAATTGGTAATTTGATTTTCGTTGAGGAAAGTCAAATTGTACGTGGTCTTCCAACTATTATCGACACCATTGACTACTTTGGCGTCGCCCGTAATCTGATTCTTATAAGCGTCGTAGTAAGAGGCGGGCGGCTGTGGAACCGTACTGTCGTTGACGTTATTCACATCCACATACATATAGAGCATCGTGTCCGGCCCTTGATATCCGGCTGGATAAGCCTTGCCTGAACCAATTGTGCCATCGTACGGGGTGCCAAAAATTTCGATGAGTTGGTTGCGATATGAGACATCTTGTTGATACACCTGGTCCTGAAATGCCGCCTGGGAATTCGCAACCTGTCGGATCAGGTTGTTAAGCTGATTCGCATTATCAAAGGTTATTTTTGCATTGCCCAGTGCCGCCAGTGCCCGTTGATACATCTGATCGAACAAGGTTTGTCCATTGCCAGGTGCGGTGGTTGGATTGGTGACATCCAAAGTGGGAGGATCAATGTCAAATGAAAGTGAACCATTTTCCAACCCCAGCGGGTTGTTGCCGTTGTTTACTTCGTCGACCTTGGTCTGGATGGCCTGAAGGCTTGCGCTGACTAGCACGATATCCTGCACTGTGGTCCGGTCGACCTTTTGAATACCTGTGTAATTGGTATTGGGATGTACTGCTGGCAGCAATGAATTGGCGGATATCCAATCAAAGTAAGCGCCCTGACCTGCACGCCGAGCCCATTCTTCAACACCCCAGGCGCGGGTCTTGTCAGTATCAGTATAGCCTTGCCACTGACCGTTTGGATCAGCGACGTACTTGTCGCGATAAGTCAGGTTGACGATTTCCGAGCCGGCCTTGGCTTTCGCGGCGGCGATTTGCGCAAATTTGCGTTCATCCAGAAAATCCACAGGAATCACGATGTCCTGCAGGTTGTAAAATTCTGAACGCGAGACCCAATTGAAGTAGGGTTGGCGCAGTAATTCGTATTGCATCTTTATGGCGCTCAAATAATGGCCCCATGCGTCTCCATGCCCCTGTGGGTAGAGAATCATCGCATCGTTTTCGTCGATAAAGCCATCCTTGTTCATATCGCTGATGTTGTACTTCATCGCGTAGGCTGCTTCACCCTCACCTTTGGTGAAATTCCAGAACAGGCGGTTATAAACGGGCGCTGCCTTGTTGTCGTCCTGGCCACGGAGCAGGGCCAGTTCCTCCTCCAAGAGGGAGGAAACCTGGTTCTGGAACGCAAAGACAGAAGGTGCCAGACTGCCATATTGCACACTATCGCTGCCGTAGCCTATGGTGGGATTCTGGGAATCCGAATAGGCTTCGTTGCCGAGCAACATATAGAAGTCTCCCAAACGGGTGGAGGCCAATTCCAGCGCGTTCGCGATGGCGGGGGTGGAAACAGGCGTTGATAAGTCAATGCTCAGGCCGCGACCACGTTGGAGGATCGTTTCATACAGCGCGATCAGTCCAACATTCTCAATCACATTTTTGTCCGGGTTCAAGGCGACCGGTCCTTCATAGCGGGCGCCGAGTTCCTCAATCATGCTGGAGTAAGTTGCCGGACTATCTCCCGTGAAGTCGTTGATGCGCGCTTCGTAAGGGTTAACTGCATCCAACACCCGTTTGATCCAGCCTTCGGCCAGTTGTGGTTTGTAATCAGGCAACCCATCCTGATTCAAATCCTGGGGGGTCGAATTGCCTGCGCCTGCCCAGTCGTAAGGTATGCCCGGCTTGCAATCATTCAACACACAACGACTCTCGCCGTTGGGTTGTGGCACTTCCCAGTTCACACCGCTCGTCACTTCATTCTTATGACGATAACGGACAAAGAAGAGCGTATCGGCCAGCAAAGCTTCCGGAGCACTTGGATTGCCCTTCAACGTCAATTGATAAAACCCGTTACCTAAATTTCCGGAAGGATCAGCAAAAAGCTTCCACGGACTTGGCGGTCCCTGACGATCAGGTGTCAAGGCAGTGGTACCATCTTCGGGGCGATACCACCACTCAAACACGAGATCATCGGCATTGCCGCCGAAATCAGCCGTATGACGCAGGACAATGTTCTCATCAAAAACGTTATCCGAGAGGATGGTTTTGATCGCGCCGCGATACCGCTGGCTCTTGTCCACCTTGACGATGTGAAGCACCACCGGGGAGGAACCCAGGCTATCACTGTTGTTTTCTGCAACCGTTACATAGCTAATCTGGGTTGAATCATTGGGGTCAAGGAATGCCGGGTTAGCTACCAAGGCCAAGCCTGGCCCGAGCGCCTGCTGTTCGGCACCCTTCGAGGCATCACGCACATACGAAACGATACCGGAATTGGTTTGTGTAATCGGAAGTCCGTTGATTTGCCGTTTGATTTTTTGTTCCAAACCTACGCGATAAGCCTGGTCTACACCGTTGCTACCTTTATCTAGTTGGTTTGGGTTGCGGCAGAGATCGAAAAGGGTATCCATAGCCAAGGCGAAGGCGCCACCTTGCAAATCAGCAAATGGGCTGCCCGCAGCCGTGCCATCAAGAATTGCTTTTTCCTGAAGCGTCAGGACATTCGGCTCCAACACATAAACAGCGGGCGGCGAAGCCGTGAGGGTTGAGTCGGCGATATCCTTGTCATTAAGGAATCCCTTCATTACGAGCTTCGCACGGAGAGGATCGTAGTATACGCGTTTCTGCAGGGAGGAGGGAAGCTCGACAAACGCGTAGTTTCCATTCTTGACCTGAGTGCGTTTGTTAGCAGGCAGCAGCAAATCCGGGAATTGATTTACGGGCAGATCGACTGTGCGTTCTTCCAAGGCGGGGAACAATCTGGCAGTATAACGATCAAAAATTGTCTGATCGTTCATGACTGGATTCAACGTGTCGTAAATGATCTCTCCTGCTGCCCAACCGACAACTCCGGGTAATCCCGGGGTATCTTCGGTCACCAAGTCCCCGTTATCATCGATAACTGTCGTAATTGGATTGTCGGCATGATACTCGCCGCCGGGGAAGGTTAGGGTCTCGCCCACCTTCAACACGGGCACGTTCTGCGGCCAGCTGGTGGTATACAGAATTTTCTGTGCTGTGGGATTCTGGTCATTCCGTGTATAATCGATGTTAAAGAAGGCATTTGTATCACGCGGAGTGTTTGACAACCAGGCCACAGAATCTCCAGGTTGCTTGTTATCCGCCGCAGGCCACCAGAAATCCGGGCTCAAGGGATAATAGAAATACATGTAAAAGAAGCCATCGCCGGAAACGGCCCAACCGGTTCCCTTATGATCCTTCCAAAAACAACGCTGTGCAGTCGGCTGACCGTCGCGGCCATAGGTGGCTGCAGAAGGCGTGGCTCCAATTACGGACACCAATGGATAGAAAGGAATGACGGGTTCACCTGCATTCATTTCCTGGTTGAAGGAATATTCATAACTTAGGTCGCCGGCATTCAGGTTGGTTGCTGCACGAACAATATTATACACCTTCATCTTAAACTCTTGATCCAGAGCGTCGAAAAACTGGACGAGCACGTAAGGATCGGAAGTATAGCTGGCGTCGCGATTGGTCACGTTGAGGTCGTTGTCGCGCAAGGCATAGGCAGCCATGGGACGGGGAGAAATCGCGGCTGAACGCAACGAAGGAGCAAGCAGTGCATGTTCTTCGTTTGGATTGTAACCCGGGATCGTGGAATCCGGCTGGTTATAAATTTTTAATTGTTGAAAACGTGCCGGATTGAAAGTTGTCTCGACTGGTATGACATTGGTGCCAATCATCTTTGCAGGAGTCACAATCTGATCAGTACCATCGGCAGCCACGCTTTCATTGCCGTACCGACTGGCAAGCACAATCCTATTCAGTCCCGTTGCCGGGGTTGGCCAGGCAGGCGTGTACTGCACTGCCTGGTAGGGCCAAGTAATTTTATCGCGATTCTCATACCACACCACCACGAGTTGTTCGGTCGGTCCAGCGGTGGGGAAAAGGTTCACCGGTATAATTGGCCCGGTAATGGTATCACGGTTATAAATAAACGGATTGTATCGCGCATTCTTGAAGAACAAATACCCCGTTCCCAATCCGGCGGTGTCATAGGCACTGGTGATTTTCTGTCCGATGTAAGCCACTTGGGTAGCGGGCAGTTGATCGTTCCACTTCTTGGTTTGCACCACACGAACCCGGTAAGTTTGAATCTGGCCACCACGACCAGAGCTGCTGGTTTCATTAAACAGCAGGACTGTGTTGCCAGGACCGGTAGCCGTAAAATTATTGCTGCTATCCACCGCCGCGCTCGTGGTGGGCTCGGTATATTTCAAGGAATTAAAGCTCACAAGGTCGTTTGTGCTCGGATCCAGATTCACGGCGGGGGTGCCGGCAATGTGTCGATAGTGAGGAGAGACTGGATACTTGAAGGTCAGCCGGATAATCACGCGAGCTGCCGGGTCGCCTGACGTGAACCAGTAGGACAGGACCACGCCGGGACGGAGCGGATAATACTTCTTCCCTTGCGGATCCCAGATGCCCATATCATTGCCAGTACTTCCCTGAGGCCCCTCGCTCACATCCACATGATCAGGTGATAAATCCGATCGCAAAATCGCTTTTACTGCCGGGTCGTCAACGGTACTAAAGGTTACCGAATTTCCGATATAAACTGTTTCTTCGAAAATGCGATCGCCGTAATCCCACATGACGCGACCTGGCCGGACGAGGTCAGGCACTCGCGTGGAGACATAGGTTTGCACCCCGTTGGTGGTGGTGACCGTAAATGATGAAGTCAGATTGGAGAGAGCTCCAGTGTTGGCAAAGATATAGCCGTCCCCGTTCAACCATCCCTTCACCTGGACCACACCTTGATTTTTCAAAGTTCCAATATCCACCGAAGTGTGCTCATCAAAGTAGAAGGTGCCTGACCCTGTCCCATTCGATTGTGCTGGAGGAAGACTGTTGGTCTGCCCGGGGTCCTTCAATACCTTCACCAAAGGCCAGCCACTGGATTGTGGGCCGGTTGTGTTGACCTGCACACCAATCTTGAGCTTCCAGCGATACTGAATGGAAGCGGGTCCATTCATGACGAACTGTGGAACCTGTCGCCTGACTTCGTTGCCGGAAAAGCTAATGAAATTGGTTTGCAAACTATTCAGAGGATTTGCCGGGCCGGCCGCGCTGTAACCTGTCACCACGTATTTGATTGGCAAGCCGGGGTTATTAAGATCCATGGTCTCGGAATCGATGGTGGCGATTACGGTATCGCTCTTTGCCACCCAATGTTTCTGAACTGATGGGACAGGATTTCCTGATGCCAGGGAAGAAATACCAGAAATTCCGGCTAGACCGTGGGCAGGATCGCCCGTGCCGACCGTGCCGGACAAATCTGAATCGATGTTGAGGGCGTAATCCACCTGCCAGTTGAATGTGACAGAAGTATCCTTTGTGATTGTGAAGGTATAACTCTCCGCATTGCCAGTGGCCACGTTGTTATCCACTGAATAGCCGTTATTGCTAATACGGGTATCGGCCTGGTCATCAGAAATGACATCCACCTGTCCTTTGCGGAAAATGATCTTCGGCACCGAGGCGGTTACCGGAACCCCTTTGATAACATATTGTTGATTAGTGGAAGTTGGGTTCCCGCCAACGAGCGGACCACCAAAGGGTTTAATCTGTGACACGCTGTTTCCATAATCGGAAATCACGGTCAGCAAAACACGTTCGGTAAAGGTGCCGTCCGGTTGAAGCACAGTTAAAAAACCTTGTGTGCCATTTAACGTAACTTGAGTTGTGGGCTGTCCCAGGGTGAGGCTGCCGTTGGCGAAGAAGCCAGTCCAAAAGAGGCGTTGCAAGACTGAATTCCAACGCACCTTGGATGCGGTGGAGAATGATCCGGGAATCGGACTGGTCGGCTGGTTGACCCATTGAAAATCCAGGTTCGAGTTAAGTTGAGCTACAAACAAACTGGTTTGCGGCGATGAAAGCGAAGTAAATTTGCGATCCTTCGTTGGATCCGTGCTGCTTCTATCCCCATTGCCGGTAAAGTCAACCGAGCCAGGACCATAGGACCCTACCACGTAGATATTTCCATTGTCGTCCGGACTCACGCTATAGCCTTCATTATTCGCGCTGCCTTTAACAGTGGCGCGCCCCTTGAGCTTCAAATCCGTATCGAGTTTTACGATGTCAATATCAGTGGAGCCGTTGACGGACGTATCCTTCAAGCCAATATCAGGATTGTTGGCCACACCTTGCCAGGAGCCGACGGCATAAACCCAGCCTTGTGCGTATTGCAATTCATGAAAAGCACCGCCACTGCCGGGCGTTTCGGAGGCAGTAAAATAAGCATTCTTAAATACTGTTAAACCGCCATCAAACTTGGCCACATAGGCTTTATTTTGGGTATCTCTTAACTTGGTCGGTTGCAACCAATAGACGTAGGGACTCCCTGGAGGAGTGAATAACAATTCTGCCGAGGTGGCACCACCGCCTTGAAATTGGATGTAATCCGCAAAATGAAGTCCACGTGTTAGAAAAATTGCACCGGTGGTTGTACCAACACCACGCGAGCCAGTGTAAACGAGAACTTGGGTGCCATCGATTGACAGACTTGTACCGTCATCAGTGCTGCTGGAAAAGGTATAAACCCCATCACTAGGAATGTATATTTCGCCGGTGGCATGGAGAACGAAGTTGTTAGCCACACCGTTCGGAAAGGGGGCATCTCCACCAAAACCTCCGTCGCTGCCGCTACCAAAGTTTATTTTATCCCAATAGCTGGTATTGGTGGAGGTCGCACCGGCTCCCCCCAGCACGGCATTGGCAATATAGATATCAGAGATACCGACGGAAGCGCTAACAACATCCACCCGCCATTGACCGGAACCGTCAAAGGAAGTATCCGAGGTCAGACTGCCACTGCCAAAATGACCGCTTACGTAAACATCGCCGGCTTCGTCCACGGCCAGAGATTCGGCAGTGTTCAGACCTGATCGGCGCATAGTACACACGCACTGCTACTGTGAGATCTGCAGCAGCTTGCAAACCGCGGACTGACTGCGCGCGCATCGCAGTTTGGCGAACAGACCACCTGAACCAATGTAATGCCGCAAATATAAACCAAGCCGCCGGGAATAATACACAGCGTTCGGCACCATGGAGGCAGGAACGGGAAGTGGAGTAGTGTTGGAAAGACCGCTGTCACGGCTCACGCGAATAATGTTCGCAGAGCCCACAATGTAAAGGTTGGTGGTGCCAGCAGCGACGCAGAGCGCGGTGGGGGTACCGAGGGTATTGGTTCGGATTGTAACCGGGCTGGAGCCGCCCACCCAAGCTATGGGTGAACCGCTGGAGTCATACTTGATTAACAAGCTCTCCCCCGCCCCGTCCTTTCCCAGCACGTAAGTGGTGCCGAAAGAATCAATCTTGGTATCGACGACTTGCACTCCGGGCAGCCCAACGACAAACGAGGACGCGGCAAAACTGACGGAGGCCATGCAGGTAAGCATGACCAGCAGCAGACCCGCCCAAAGTCTTTTCCGCATGAACGACTGAGTAACGCAGCAAGTTTTCATGGCTAAATTTCTGATCTAAAAGCAATTTTACTGATTCAAAGTGTCAACCAGGCTGAGGCGATTCAGGGTGATGGTACCTTCGGTAATGAGCCCGATATTCTGAGCTGTTCCCAACGGCTTATGCAGCCCCGTTATTTCTTCGCGATATGTTCCCGTGAGTTTATCGACGCCAAAGCTGGCAGTTTGGAAAGCGTTGGTGCCGGAGGCGGAATCAAATTGAATGCTGAGATTGCGCGTGATCGGATAACCAATGGTATGATCAGGATGCATCCGGTGGCGGAAAGGATTGGTGGGATGACTTGCACCAAGGTAGATGCTCCCGCTAAGAGCGCCACTTGCAGCCAGTGTTCCGCCCATCAGGACTTCGTTGACCACCACGCCATCAGCAGCGGCAAAGACCTTTGCATCGGTCAAGGCTTTGAGAGCCGCGGAATTTGCCTTCGCTTGAAGCTGGCTGGCGGTGCCGCTGCCAGCCTGGGCAACTGCAGAGGCTGCCGCCGCACCAGCAATTTGCGCGCTGGACTGGAAAGTCGAAGTGGCAATAAAACTCTTATAACCTGGAGAAACGATGGATGGAGCGGTCTGAGCGTTGGTCAGAGCTGCCAGAGCGGCATTGGTGGCGTTGCTGCCCACCACAGCCGCGGTCAAATTGGAATTGGCTGAGGCGGCGGCGGCATTTGCAGCGGCGCTGGCAATGGCATCCACGGCTGCCGCATAACGGTTATCCGGGACGAACGATGAAGCTTGAAGCGCCAACGCATTGGTGCGTGCAGTCACCACCCGTGCATCATTGGTCGCCGCTGAATAGGCATCAGCGATCACTTGCAGTGCTGTTCCACCAGCATTTTTACGGCTTACCGCGCCATTCTTGGCGGAAACGGCAGCCCCGCCAACAGCATTGTTTAGGATGGTCCCGCTCACGAACGCGGCGTAGCGCGCATCCACATCTGCACCCAGTAAAACTTGGTTGGCTGCATTCGTGGCATTGGCTCCATTGGCAGCCGCGGTGGCAGCTGAAGCTGCCACCTGGTTTAATATCTGAATCACCTGATTGTCACCAAAATCGAACGCAGCTGCAGAGATGCGTTTTCCCGGGCTGACGAAGTTCGGGTACAAAGTCTCGTCCGTCACCAACGCCAAGTCGCTTGGATTGTTGGTGGACCTTGACAGGACCGCAACGCTCTTCAGCAACCGCACTTGTCCCAGACTGTCGACGTGGAAAATGATGCGAATATGTGCCGGGGTAGACACGGGTGTTGTAACGGCTGGATCAGGCAGCACGACGTTATTCGCCGCATCAATT